>NZ_DJUD01000055.1:0-58657 GCF_002439405.1 Psychrobacter sp. UBA6291
TTATTTATTGGGGGGATTACCAATACTATTTATTTAACGTCTATTATTTATAGGAAAGGCATAGAATGGCAGCTAAGTTTACAAAGCTTTTCACGATTAACAAAGTCATTACACGACCACTTAATAAAGTCTAAAACCTAGGGGTTCAATCGCGCTCATAAATTGCTACTATGGGCACTGAATTAATGAACAAGCAGTATTAAGAAGCGATAAATACAAGCAACAACACGCTTAAAAATTAATCCAATAACTAATAAAAACTTAAAATAATGGAGTAAATTATGAGAGAACGTTACGCAAGTGGTATTGATGATAAAACCGCTGAAAAAATGGTTGAATTGTTAAACGCTAACTTAGCCAATCTGATTGACCTAAGTATGGACAGCAAGCAGTGCCATTGGAACTTACAAGGTACTGGCTTTATTGGCGTGCATCAATTGTTAGATGAGACTTATGAGCGTTTGACTGAAGCATTTGATACAGTTGCCGAACGTATCGTTATCCTTGGTGGTAAAGCCAATGGCATCTCTAAACGTGTGGTTGAAGACTCTATCCTAGAGACTTATCCAACTGATATCACAGAAGTTGATGAGCACGTACGCGAGCTTACCAATCGTTATAAAACCATTGCCGCTTCACTGCGTGAAGGTATTGATACCGCGGGCGACGCAGGCGATGAAGATACGGCAGATTTATTGACCGAAGTAAGCCGTATTGTCGATAAAGATGCTTGGTTCATCGGTGCTAATGCCCCCAAGAAAAAATAACAATGACTGAATAAATCTATAAATGGTATTCAGATAAGTATAAAAAAAGGTCACTTTTATAGTGACCTTTTTTTATCTCTAAAACCTTATATTTATAAATTGCTGTTATAGTCAAAACATCCTAAAAACGCGACGGTATGGCTGATATAAATTTTTTATAGACTCTGTCTGCGAAGGCACAGCAAGCAAGCAAGAAAAATTGATTTTAAAGACGGGTATTAAAACGGGTTAGAATTAGACTAAAAAATAATGACTTTAAAATACGCCTTTAATAATCTGCTTCATTTGCGGCAATAGCTCGCTTAATTGCGCTTCAGTCTCGCTGGTATCTTCAGGCAAGGATTGCTGTAAAAAAGCCGCGGTAATTTGTGGCTGCTTGGCAAGGATACTTTGCCCTACCGCCGTATCGTAGAATTTAATTTGGGCATCGACTTCAGCCTGCGTATAGTAAGTCTTAGCGGCACTGATATAAGCTTGCGTCAAAGTTTGTGCGTCGGCTGCATTGCCGATACCCTCAGTCATAATCTTGGCATATTGACCTAACACGCTTTGAATTTGCTCTTGTAGCTCGCGTTGGCGCTTGTTTAACTGTTGGTCACTGGCGCGCTGATTACTACTTTGATTATGGTTTTTGGTTTGCGTATTAATGGCATCAATAGCCGCTTGTTGACCATTGACGATAGACTGAATCTGCGCGTCGATATGCATGACTTGCATCAGTTTAATGATAGACACATCAGTTGGTGCTTGCTTGTTCATTTGCTGCTTGGCAATATTCTTGGTGTCCTTACGACCTGTATTAGGCTCACTATGGACAATCAGTTCTGCATTGGCATTGACGATAGGTGCCGATAGCAGCGTTGTCACCACCAAAGTAAGCAATGGATTCATACTAGTAGGATGCCGACTGGTATTTTTTTTGGAAGATTTTAGGTAATTTTTCATATAAGACTCTTATTATTATAGGTGATGTTTATTTATTATTTGGCAAGATTTATTAAGCACACTGATCATCTGGCAAGCGTAAAATCTCGGCATTAGGAACGGATAATGTCAAAATCGCTTCTTGAAATAATGGATTGGCACGGAATTGGTTTTCAATATCTTCAAATTTTTGCGCGATTTGCTGTTCTTGTTGATTACCGGCGATATCGACCGCTGCCACCATAAATATTTTTTTGGGTCCGACCCACTCTAAGTGTAAATAAGAGACGCTGTCGATATCAGGATGGTTCAATAGTTCCGTTAAGATATAGCAATGGGTCTTTTCTGAGACTTTATAGCCAACCAAAAAATCACGATTGCGATTGATTAAAAAGATGGCAACCATACCCAATAATATGCCAACGATAATAGAACCAAGGGCATCCCAGAACGGCTCACCCGTATAGGCATGCATGCCCATCGCTGCTGCTGCGACCACCAAGCCTATGACCGCTGCCAAATCCTCAAAAAACACCCCGCGCAACGTTGGGTTTGAAGTATTCACCACATAACCTAACGCACTGACATTGATAGCCTGACCATGCTTTTTACTTTGTAAATACGCCTGCACTAGAGAAAAACCTTCGAGCACAAAGGCCACTGCCAAAATAATAAAGCCAATGGTGTAATTGGTTTCTGTTTCAGGCGCATTCCACTCGGTGATACCGGTATAGATGGAAACAATCGAGCCTGCCATAAAAACGCCAAAAGCGGCAATCATCGACCACACATACGACTCTTTACCATAGCCTAACGGGTGACTGTTATCGGCAGGTTTGACCGCTTTTTTCTCCGCCACGATGAGTAGAGTGCCATTACCTGCATCTGCCCACGAATGCGCTGATTCAGCAATCATAGAAGCAGAGCCAGTCATAAATGCCGCAACGGTTTTGGCAATGGCAATAATAACATTCGCTCCGACGGCAATGAGCACAGTAACCAGCGACGAGGATTTTTCGTCTTCCTGCTTCTTGTCCTCCTGAATGTTTTCGGGGCTCGTGACGTTAGTGAAATTGAGGTTAGGATTGATACCGTCTTTAGGATTGCTAGTATCTTTGGTCAAATTGGCAATAGAACGCGCACTGCCAGCACCGCGGGTACGAACGGCTTGCGGTGCTGGCTGATCTTTGGAAGTAATTTCTGAGGATTCAGTGTTTTTTGAACTCATGCGAGGCTCAATGAATGGTTAATATAATGAAGTAAAACAGCCATCAAAAAAGTTAAGCCATGAGCGCTAACTATTTTTAACTGCCTTACTTATCATTAAATTTAACCAAATAGCCGCTACTGGTCAGTAAGGTTTTCGTGAGACTTTGTTTAAGTATTGATGATTTTGCTAGGTAAAATACGCCTTATTTGGCATTGCTATGCTGAGCAAGCTCGCCAATCATATCATTGTCGTTGCCGCTTTTATCCGTCATCTTATCAGCGCCCAGACTTTCGCCAATCATTTGATTGATGTCGCAGCTCGGGCGATGCGAGCTTTGCATGCGTAGCTCTTTACGCGCCAAGCCTGCGTCAAAACGGCACTGCTGCATGGCATTTTTAATCTCAAGCGCAGGCACAGGCGTCGGTTTACCGTTATCATCAATCGCCACCATAGTAAAATAGCAGCTATTGGTATGACGAATCGTACGGGCGCGAACGTCCTCCGCCTCAACCCGAATCCCCACTTCCATAGACGTTCTACCGACATAATTGATACTAGCGGCAAAAGTAACCAACTCGCCCACATAGATAGGCTCGCGGAACATCACTTGATCGACTGATAGCGTCACGACATAGCTACCACTGTAGCGACTGGCGCAAGCATAAGCGACTTGGTCAAGCATCTTGAGCAAATCACCCCCATGGACGTTGCCGATGAAATTGGCCATATCTGGCGTCATCAGCACCGACATATACAATTCATGATTTAAAGGGGCGCTTTTAGCAGTAGAGCTGGTGTTATATTGCGACATAATATTCCTTGCTGTTATCGTAAAACCTGTCTATTTTAAATATCCGTTATACAGTAGCCTCTGCTAAATCGCAAATAAAGACTGTTAGAGTGAGTGTAGGAGATATTTTTTATTTATATGGCTAGGGCTATTTATGCTTACTTTAGCCCTGTATTGGCGCGAAAAACCTTGTAAATGCTTTTATCTACCAAGCGAAAACGCAATCTTTCTAAAATCTGCAAAAAAAAGCTTGACGTATTTTTTATCTTTGCTAGAATACGCCCCACTTAGCAAGAACTCATTAGAGACTTTCTAAGCTCGCAGTAAGTCATAAAACCCTTACCGCTTATTCTCCAATAGCTCAGTTGGTAGAGCAACGGACTGTTAATCCGTGTGTCCCTGGTTCGAGCCCAGGTTGGAGAGCCATATTTTAGTTGTAAATCTTTTGAATCATTTTTGATTCGATTATGGCATTTGCCAAGACCCTCATCACTTTGATGGGGGTTTTTTTATGGCTGGTGTTTTATTTCATAAGCCTATAAATCGCAAAAACCTTTCTCTTTTCTTCTTCTATTACCAGTCTTGCAGTGCTTGGTTAATCCACAAAACAAAATCTACAAATAAAGTCAGCTTAGCTTTTATCATCGCCCTCAGTTATTGACTTATCGTCTTTATATTAAGCCTGCTATATCTTTGACCAACGATAAATTCATAAATAACATTGACCCTTTAAAGCTTTATCGCTACTTTGGATAAAGCTCTTAGTTATGTGAAAAAAAGTATAAAAAACTATTAGGGATAGCGCCATGACTATAGGTATTATTAAGCCGACGTTACTGAGTATTGGACTAATGAGTATGATTGGTTGTACTGCCCTGCAAACCACCGCAAAACAGCCAAATACAGAATAAACAAGCGATTCAACAACGGTTTATTACAATGGTAATATTATTACCATGGAAGGTGAGCAACCGTAGATGGTCGAAGCTTTAGTCACGCAGGCTGGCAAGATTGCTTATGTTGGCGATTTAAATACGGCGCAATCAAAATATAAAAATGCGGCGCAAGTGAATTTAAACAGCAAAACCTTGCTACCGGGTTTTATCGATCCGCACAGTCATTTTGATATGGTGTCAAACACCATAGGTCAGGCAAATTTAAACCCGCCGCCAGTTGGCAAGATAGATAGTATGGATAAATTACTACAAGCCTTAAAAGACCATAAAATAGACAATAACATCGCCGATGGTGAATGGATCTACGGTTGGGGTTATGATGAGAGTCAATTAAAAGAAGGTCGTCATCCAACCAAAGCAGATATCGATAAAGTATTGCGTAATAACCCTGTATATCTGCAACATACCAGCGGTCATATGGGTGTCGCCAATAGCAAAGCCTTGGCAGCCCTGAACATTACCGCCGATACTAAAAACCCAGAAGGTGGTAATATTGCACGGGTTAAAGGTTCTAGCGAACCAAATGGTCTTGTCCAAGAAACCGCTATGTACCCATTTATGCGGCGAATGCTAGAGGTATTAGAGCCCAATCAAGCTAAGTTTTTTGAGCAAACCCAAGATTATTATGCCAAAAATGGTCTGACTACCGCCCACAACGGTTCAACAGCTCGTAATACTATTCAGTTTTTCCAAAAACAAGCCGATGCTGGCAAGCTGAAAATTGACTTAGTTGCATTAGCAGGTAGCAGTGATTTAGATGAAAACTTAGCGGACAAAGACTTTGTTTGGAAGACCTATCAAAACGGTTTTAAAGTTCAAGGAACTAAAATCATAGCCGATGGCTCGCCGCAAGGGAAGACCGCTTGTTTTAGTCAACCTTGTTTGACGCCAGTGCCAGACTGCAAAAAAGACTGTCGCGACTTGCCGAGTATCAGCCAAGATGCGCTCAATGAGATGTTTGCCAAGGCTTATAAGCACGATAACCAGTTGTTTATCCATAATAATGGCGATGGCGCGACAGATATGATTATTAAAGCCCACGAATATGCTGTCAAAAAGACGGGGCAAGCCGCTGATAAAGATCGCCGTACGGTGCCTATTCATGCTCAGTTTGCGCGCCCCGATCAGCTAGAAGCCTTTAAAAAAATATAAGATGCTACCGTCATTTTTTACCAATCATGCCTATTTTTGGGGTGATGTGCATGTGCAAAATTTGGGTAAAAAACGTGCTGATTTTTTAAGTCCGATAGCGACAGCGGATAAAATGGGGTTAAAATACACCAACCATTCTGACGATACCGTGACGCCTGTCGACCCGTTATTTACCGTTTGGTCAGCGGTTAATCGCACCTCGCGCTCAGGCAAGATTATCGGCGTCAATGAACGCGCAACCCCTTATCAAGCGCTCAAAGCCATCACGACCAATGCCGCTTATGAGTATTATGAGGAAAATAGTAAGGGTACCTTAACTAAAGGTAAGCTCGCTGATTTGGTTATATTAGATGCCAATCCGTTAACGGTAAATGCAGATAAACTTAAAGATATTCATGTGGTCACTACCATTAAAGAAGGTAAAATAATCTATCAGCGCCCAATAAAGTAAAACTATAATGACAGCATACTAAGAAAAAATTTAATGCTTTATAGTCAAATTCATATAAGCTTGACTATAAAGTTTTTTCTGTCTCTTTTATATCAATATTAGGATTCGTTTATGAGTAACACCGAGCAAATCACCTCCTCTGACAACACCCATTATCTACACCATACTTTTTTTGTCCCAAGCGATAATACCACACCGATTACTGCTACCCTATTGATTGTGCATGGGATGGCCGAGCACAGCGGTCGTTATGCAGAGCTTGCGCAGTTTTTAGCAGATAACGGTATTGCGGTCGCCACTTACGATCAGCTGGGTCATGGGCAGACGGTCAAATCAGCCAATGATTTGGGTTTTTTTGCTGAAGAACATCCGGTGCAATCGTTATTAAAAGACGTTATTATCATGGCGGACAGCTTGAAAGCGCGCCATCCTAATGTGCCGCATTTCGTTATGGGTCATTCAATGGGCTCGTTTATCGTGCGCAATGTTCTCAAACATCACGCCCAGAACTTTACTGGTGCAATTTTAATGGGTACCGCTGATGCCAATCCATTGACCAAAGTGCTATTACCCATTAATAAAGTACTGGCAAAAGTAGCGCCCAAAAAGCCAAACCCAGTTTTCGCCAATGTGATGAATAAGGTACTCAATAGTAAACTTGATAATCGTATTTCTTCTTCAGAATTTGCTTGGCTTAATGAAGACCCTCAAGCTATCGAAGCTTATGAAGCCGATCCATTGACGGGTTTTGATTTTACCAACAATGGATTTTTAACCTTGTTTAGCTTAATGGAAGCGGGTCTTAATAAAAACTGGGCAATGACCATTGCCAAAGATTTTCCGATGTTACTGGTCAGTGGCGAGAACGATCCGATCGGCGATATGGGCAAAGGTATTCGCAAAATTGCCAGCCGTTTAGAAAAACAGAACTTTAGCAATATCACGCTACAGCTCTACCCGCACATGCGCCATGAGCCGATTCATGAACAAAATAAGCAGCAGGTTTATCAAGATATTGTAGACTGGATAAATAGCAATACTGCTGCCTAGTAACAAAATGCTTAGTAACAACATGCTTGATTAATTTAAACGACCACTTTTATTATCTTTTTTACCCTTCACCAACTTTAGGAATATTTATGACATTGCAACAAACCATCGAGCAAGCCTTTGAAAATCGTAACGATTATAGCCCAGCTACCATGCCACAAGACATACGCGACGCTATCAATGAAGTGCTTGAACAATTAGACAACGGTAGCTTGCGTGTTGCTGAGAAAAAAGATGGCGAATGGGTGGTCAATCAATGGGCTAAAAAAGCGGTATTATTATCATTTCGTTTAAACGATAACTATGTGCAGGCGGCGGGCGAACACGTGCAGTTTTATGACAAAGTGCCGACGAAGTTTGCTGACTGGACTCAAGAGCAGTTTAAAGCAGCTGGCGTACGCGTGGTACCACCAGCGGTTGCTCGTAAAGGCTCATACATCGCAGCTGGAGCAGTATTGATGCCATCGTACGTCAACATTGGCGCTTATGTCGACCAAGGCGCGATGGTAGATACGTGGGCGACGGTTGGTTCGTGCGCCCAAATCGGTAAAAATGTGCATTTATCAGGCGGCGTCGGTATCGGCGGTGTCTTAGAGCCGCTGCAAGCCAGTCCAACGATTATCGAAGACAATTGCTTTATCGGCGCGCGCTCTGAAATCGTTGAAGGCGTGATAGTAGAAGAAGGCTCAGTAATTTCTATGGGCGTGTTTATCGGGCAATCAACGCGCATTTATGACCGTGAAACGGGCGAGATTCATCGCGGCCGTGTACCAGCAGGCTCGGTCGTTGTACCCGGTAGCTTGCCATCAGAAGACGGCACTTACAGCTTATATGCTGCCATTATCGTGAAAAAAGTCGATGCGCAAACCCGAGCCAAAACCTCGGTCAATGAGTTATTACGTTTGGCCTAGTGATGTAATTTTCCTAGAGCTTCCATAGATATTAGATATCAGGCAATCAAAAAGATGTTGAAACCCAATTTCAGCATCTTTTTTAATGTTCAATATCAGTTTAAGTTTAACTTAATACAAGACATTACGTTATAATCCTTGCCTCGTTTGGGCGCTAGAAATATTAGCGCTAAACAAACTACTAAACCCTTTTTTATTTGGTCAATGCGTGCCGCATTATCAATCTTTATCTGTATTTGACATATTATGAGTGAGTTATCTTTACGCACCTCGGCAATTCCTGTCACTGATCCCGAAGCAGGGTTACGTTTGACCGAGATTTTTTATTCCTTGCAAGGTGAAGCGCTGACCTCAGGCTTGCCGACGATATTTGTGCGCCTGACTGGCTGCCCGTTGCGCTGCGTGTATTGTGATACCGAGTACGCTTTTAGTGGCGGTGAGCGGCAATCGCTAGAAGCCATTATCACGACCATCAAAAGCTATCCGTGTCAGCGTATCTGCTTGACGGGCGGCGAGCCATTAGCGCAGCCAAATGCCATTGAATTAATGCAGCTTCTGTTAAATGACGGTTATGAGATTTCACTTGAAACCGCAGGCGCACTGACGGTAAAAAATGTACCGCCTGCGGTCAGCAAAGTAATGGATCTGAAAACGCCAAGCTCAGGTGAAGTCGATAAAAACCTTTGGTCAAACCTCGACTATCTCACCCAGCACGACCAAATCAAATTTGTCATTATGAACCGCAATGATTATGAGTGGGCAAAGGCAACACTGTTTGAGCATCAACTTGATAAATTGGTCGGTACGGTTTGGTTTTCACCAATGTTTACTGTCGCAGAAGAAGTCGTTGCTAGTGAAGCATTGAGCAGCCCCGATGTGCCAGTATTGGCGCGTGAGTTAGCTGAATGGATACTGGCTGATGCCTTGCCTGTACGTTTTCAACTACAACTGCATAAGATTATTTGGGCCGATGCTAAAGGTAAATAATGGAATGAGCTTTGCGCAAATTGGGCAAATCAATAGTTCAAATAAACAAGCAACCAAAATTCCAAACTAAACATCCTCTAAATATGGTCAAGGAATTTTAGAATCGCTACAAGGCGACCGACCGCAGATAGTATATTGAGTACATCTAGGGCGGGTAACACCGTAGCGGTTTAAAAGTGCTCTGACTATAGCTAACCTGCCGACTGCAAGGACGCATACATGGTTAAACTGATTTTACTGGGCTTATTGGCGGGGGCGTTCTTTAGCTCGACATTTATTTTAAATGAGCTGATGAGTAATGCCGGTGGTCATTGGTTTTGGTCAGCGAGCCTACGCTATGTCTTTATGTGGCTGATTATCAGCGCCGTTATTATCCTGCAACATGGCTTTAGGCGTATTGAAGCACTTGCGAGCATTTTTCTTCAGCACTGGCGCTTTTGGTGTCTTACCGGCAGTATTGGCTTTGGGGTATTTTATACCGGTATTTGCTATGCAGGCGACCACGTGGCAGGCTGGGTCGTGGCTGCTACCTTTATGTTTACCGTCGTAACCAGTTTGTTCGTACTATTGGCATTCGGACAAAGGTTTGATAAGAAATTTATTATTTATGCCTTTTTGGTGTTTATCGGGGTAGTATTGGTCAACGTCAGCGAAGGTTTGCGCGCCTCTGCCCTCGCCGATATTGATAGCGCACCGATGGCAGAAATGCTGCTTTACGGTGCCCTACCTGCGCTAATCGCGGCTTTTAGTTACCCAATCGGCAATCAACTGGTCTGGCAAGTCTCACACAACTCGCGCAAACACCATCCCCATAAAGATAAGGCTAAAACGCAACAAGTAACAGAAGATAAGAAACTCAACAGTGAACAAAGTCATCACGTGCATAGTAAACAAGCACTTGTCTCAGAAGCTTATGACTTATCTGCTGCTGCCTCTAACGCTGCACACAGCAGTATTTCTTTAAATACCAGTAGCACTATTAATGCTAACCAAACTTCTGCTTTACAAAACCTCATTGCTCGTATTCCAGTTATCGAGACGAGCTTATTACAAAATGCCTTTAATAAAGTCTGGCTAATGACCTTGGGTAGCTTTCCATTTTGGCTGGTTTTAGGCGCTTTTATCCAGCCTGAACCACCTGCAACCACCCAGTTATTTAATACCTTGCTAGTAGCATTACTGGCTGGAGTAGCGGCGACAAGCATATTTTTTTATGCGCGTGAGCAAGCGGTGACGTCAAGCGAAGTCGCAGGCGTTGACTCCACCCAAGCCAGCGAGGTAATCTTTGCTTTGATTGGTGGTATACTATTGTTGGATAATGCCATACCATCAGCAATGGGATTGGTCGGTATTGGGCTAATTATTCTAGGACTGATTTTATTTGCAAAAGACGGTTGAGGCTAAAATAAGTCATGATAAATCACTTTATTTTCCCCGATATTCTACTGTATTTATTAGATATGGTAGGCGTCATTGCTTGTGCCATTGCCGGCACTTTGCTGGCGCAGCATAAAGGCTTTGATATTGCGGGCTGTATTTTGGTTTCTATGGTCAATGCCATTGGCGGTGGTACATTGCGCGATATGGCGCTCGATCGTCATCCGCTATTTTGGATGACTGACCTCAACTATGTCATTGTCATTACTATTACCTCGCTTATTCTACAAATTTTCTTTCATCTGTATCATAAGATTGATAAAGCCCTCAAATTCTTTGACGCGATTGGTCTAGCGGCTTTTAGTGTCATTGGTTTTAAAGTGGCGTTGGCGCAAGATATATCGCCGGTTATTGCGGTTATGATGGGAGTTTGGACGGCGATTATCGGTGGTTTATTGCGTGATATTATCTGTAATGAAATACCACTGCTGCTACAGCGTGAGATTTATATCACCGCTAGTATTGCAGGATCCTTGAGCTATTTGGCGCTTGATTACTGGGGCGTTGATGCGGTTGCCAATGAATTTATGATGTTATTTATCATCTTTGCCGTGCGTATGCTGGCGCTTAAATTCGATTGGCACCTGCCCTCTATTCGTTTGGTCGATTAACTCTTCGTTTTACCGCTTAACCTCATGGGCAAAAAATACCAGTGCTTTGATATTGATGTTTTAATATAAGGGATTTAATGAGAAAAATGCATGCTCACCATCGCTTTAGATTCTGAATTGATGACTACTTTTGACCCGCGTTCACTCATTTATCTGTTTGATATGATTGGGATTGTCGCTTGTAGTATTTCGGGAACGATATTGGCCAAGCACAAGAACTTTGATGTCTTTGGCTGCTTATTGGTATCGATTGTGACTGCCATCGGCGGCGGTACGGTGCGCGATGTCATTTTGGATCGTCATCCACTGTTTTGGATGGTGGATATGAGTTATTTGACGCTTATTACTGTTTCGTCGTTAGTGATGCAAATATTCTTTCATCCCAACTCTAGGCGCGTTGATAAATTCCTCAAGCTCTCCGACACTATTGGCCTATCAGCTTTTACCTTAATCGGTATCAAGGTTGCTGATAGTATGGGTGCCAATGTGCCAGTGGCATTATTACTCGGGGTGATTACGATTATTGTCGGCGGTATCATCCGTGATATGATTTGTAATGAGATTCCGTTGGTGCTACAGCAAGAGATTTATATTAGTGCGTCTTTAACGGGCGGCATTCTTTATTTTGCCCTGCACAATCTTGGCGTAAGCGCTTGGATTGCCGATATCTCAGCAATGGCGACGATTTTTACTTTGCGGATGCTTGCCATTCGTTATGACTGGCAATTTCCAACCATTGAATGGAAATATTAAAGTATTCAAGCCTAGCAACTGCTAGCTTTCCTCTACTGTTTCTTTTACCAGCGCCAAATCTTTGACCATCAACTGCAAGCTTTGTTTGCCGTTCCACTCGTTAATGTCTAGCTGAAATAATACATGCACTTTTTCGGCGCGGTAATCCCAAGCACTACTATCAAAATTGAATTGGATAGCCTCAATCGGATATTGCACCTCAGGATAACGTAGCGACAACTTAAGATGTTTGTCTTTTAATATCTTAAAGCTCAATACCTCAAATACGCCGTCAAATATCGGCGGTGCAAAGCCATGGCCCCATATACTGGCGTTGGCTAAATGCTCTGCAAACCACAAGCTAAAGTCAGCCGCTTGCAATGGTCCATCGGTAAATTTCTGCTCGGCAAAGACTTCCTCATCCATCTGCGCCATCACTTCGTTAAACGCGGTTACGAAGCCATCGAAATGACGCCGTTTAATGGTTAAACCTGCCGCCATAGCATGACCACCAAAGTGGCTGATTAAATCAGGGTAACGTTCGGCCACTTGCTCAATCGCATCACGAATATGCACGCCTGCGATAGAGCGCGCCGAGCCTTTGATGGCATCGTCGTCACCCGTGCGTTCTGTATCGGCTGGCGCAAAAACGATACTGGGCAGATAGTGGCTTTCTTTTAAACGACCAGCGACGATACCGATAACCCCTTGATGCCAATCGTCTTGATATAAAATGATGCTGCGGTTTTGATTATCAATAGCCGACTTTTCAGTTTTAGGCTGGATAAGAGTTTCATCGCTCTCGTCAGCCCTATTATTAACATCAGCAGTATTAACATTAACATTAGCATTAGAATCAGTAGCAGCTAACGCTTGCACAATGCTATCTGCTTGCGCGCGCATCTCACCTTCGACATGACGGCGCGTACGATTAAGCTGCTCAAGCTCTTGCGCCAAACGCTGGGCGGTACTCCAGTCATCGGTCAATAAGCATTCGATACCGATGCGCATATTATCCATGCGCCCCGCAGCATTGATACGCGGACCTAAAACAAAACCAAAATCTTGCGCCTGTAATTGTTTTGGGTCGCGACCTGCTTGTTCAAGCAGTGCCAATATCCCAAGCGAGCAGCGACCTTGGCGAATGGCGTTTAGACCGTGATGCACTAAAATACGATTGTTTTTATCAAGTACACCCACATCGGCAATCGTCCCAAGCGCGACCAAATCTAAATATTGGCTGACTTGCACGCTAGACTTGCCTGCTTCGCGGCGCAGTTTCGCCAAGCGTCCGAGCACATAAAACGCCACGCCGACGCCAACCAAGGCTTTACTACTAAAGTTGCAATCAAGCTGATTGGGATTGACCACCGCTTCGGCAGGCGGCGTTTCTTTAGTAGTCAGATGATGATCAGTAATAATGACAGTGATGCCATCAGCCTGCGCCCGCGCCACGCCGTCATGGCTTGAGATACCATTATCGACCGTCACAATCATGTCGGGCTTATAAGTCTGGATACCTAATTCGACAATCTCTGGCGTCAGACCATAACCATATTTAAAACGGTCAGGTACTAAAAAATCAACGACTGCGCCCATCTTTGTCAGCGCGCGGATCATCAATGCGGTACTGGTTGCCCCATCACAATCAAAATCACCGACGATTAAGATACGCTGACCTTCGTCGATGGCCACATCTAACAAACGCACCGCTTCGGTGACGCCATGCAGCATTTCAGCAGGTAATAAACCAGATAAGCCAGTCTCTAACTCATCAGGCGCAGTGATACCGCGACCGGCATAAAGCCTAGCAAGGGTAAAGGATTGGGCGGCAAGTGGTTGCAACGCGGCGGGCAACTCGTCGATGCGAGTGCAGGTATAACGGGGGGTTAAATTTAGCATGGTGCTATTCTACTGGCTTTGGCACATAGCCACAATGGGAATTTTTAGCACTATCGTCTAGATTTGGCGATTGCCCAATTATGCCTTATGGCGTAATTTATATCACATATCATGTAGGAAAAATAAAGGCTATATATGGCGAATGTTTAAACGCTTGCTTGCCAACCTGCCCTTTATTTACAAAAACGGTGCAGAGAGCCTGCAATTTTCTGCATTTTGCTACAAAGCAATGATTGTATGGGGCTTATAAAGCCATAAAATGGTAAATATTCAAGATGAGTTATTAGAAGATGACTTATTGGAAAATTATAAGATACTCATCATTTTTGCCATGTTTGCTTTTGTTATATTAATTACTTTCTATTTTTTAAACATTTTAAGGACGCGTTATGAAAACCACCCCAACCGCTGAAAAACTGCCTAATACCATCGACCCTAATTTAGATCTAGATAAAGTCAAAAAAGACTGCGAAAAATTGGTCAAAAAACGCGCCAAGCTTTCTGCTGGTGTCGCTATTGTACCTATTCCATTTTTTGACGTGGCAGTTGATGCCAGCATGCTGACCGTCCTGCTACCTGAAATCAGTGAGCGTTTTGGACTGATTGAAGGCCGCCAGTCTGCCATCGATTTAGAATCACGCGCCATCCATTGGCAAGCGCTAAAAGACCGTACGGTTGATTTTGCAGGTTTAATGGCGACACGTGGTATCGTGAAAAAGACCGTCCAAGGTTTCGGTGGTCGTATCGCTGCCAAACAAGTGACTAAGTTCATTCCTTTAGGTGGACAAATGGTCGCCGCAACCATGGGCTATATGATTTTTAAAAAAATCGCCACCGACCATATCAATGAATGCTATAACTTGGCAAAAGACATTCAGCAAAAGCAACATGGTAAAAATGTCTAACAGCATGCCATCATTGTTTAAAGTTTAAGAAATTGTCATTCAAAAAAAACCCAGCTAAGATTCTTAGCTGGGTTTTTTAATCTAAGGAACAGACTTTTCATACTTAACAAACCTAGTATTTTATATAAAAATACTAGCCGCCATTTTTGGCGATCCAATTTTGCATTTGCTCAATTTCAGCCTGCTGCGCGTCGATAACCGCTTGCGCCAGCTCACGCATTTCGGCATCTTTGCCATATTTTAGTTCTACTTCCGCCATATCAACGGCACCCTTATGATGCGGTAACATACCACGCGCAAAGGCCATATCAGGTTTAGGGTCCGCGATACCCGCCATCATCTCATCGTGCATAGCGTCCATCCCATCAGCGTAGGCTTGCTGCATGGCCTTGGTATCAGGCGTGGCTTCAGCTGCGTCAGGATGACTGGCCAGCCAGTTTTGCATTTGCTCAATCTCAGATTGCTGGGCGTCGATGATTTCTTGCGCCAGTTGACGCATCTCTTTATCCGTACCATATTTTAGCTGAATCTCCGCCATTTCAACCGCACCGACATGATGACCGAGCATCCCTTGCGCAAACGCGGCATCGGGATCGTTGTAATTCATCCCAATCATCATCGCATCGTGCATTTTTACCATCGAGTCATTGTACGCTTTGTGCGTCACCGACATGTGCTCAGTATCTGTGCTCATCGCTGCCATATCATGATTGGCGTGCGGGCTGGTCGCTGTGTTGGTTGTCGTATCAGTGACGACTGCTTGCTCTGTAGCAGGTGCAGCGTTTTCATTAGCAGCCTCTTCATTTGCAGGCTGACAGGCGCTGATGAGCAAGGCAGCACTGATACTAGCACTAAGCAATGCTAGGCGTGAATGGTTAATAATTTTCATAGTGTATCCTTTGTTTAAATAAAGCATAAAAATGGCAAATTAAGGAAAATTTGCCGAAAAAAATAGCTAAATGACTGCGTTAAATACAGCCATTTAACTACGAGCATTTATTAAAATATTAGTTAATTTTTTAACATGCTTGTTCAATTTCTGGGCTTTTTAAGTTCTAGGGCGTTCAATTCTTAGGTTTTTTGAGCGATCAATTTACTAAATGATTAAACGACAGCACTTCTTTAATTTATTTAAGCTCTTCGATCAGCTCTTGCATTTCGCCAATTTCGCGCTCTTGCGCCTTGATGATATCATCAGCAAGCTTACGCACTCTCGGGTCGTCGATATCGGCGCGGGTACTGGTCAAAATAGCAATCGAATGGTGCGGTATCATCGCCTGCATCCAGTCAACTTGATCAACAGTCGCTTGGGATCTGACGCCCCAAAGACCAACGGCAAACATTACGATGCTCAGCCCATAAATCATAAGATTGACTTTGGTTTTTTTGTACATATGGCTCATAAATGCCAACATGATGACCGACATAGCGGCGCCCATATACAGCGCCATATAAGCTCTGGTTTCGCTAAAATAAACGTGATCCCATTGATAAGTATTAAAGTACATCATGATATACATGACAATGGTCGACGTTAAAATCATCAATGAAAACCTGACATACGGGTTCATTTTTTCTTCTTCTGAATGCTGCATAAGGTAGTCTCCCGCGACGTTGTTTATATTATTTTTATTAATTTATATTGCTTAGGCTATTTAAAGGCTAGCCGATTACTAAAAGGTTTTTTATTGTATTTATGAGCTTATAACTGCTGCTTAGCAGACTCAACATCCGCGTATACTCGGTTTGTACTGTCTTTGTTTGCACGCATGGCTTTATAAAGCGCAAACTAACCTTGTTGGTTTTTATCCAAAAATGATAGCAGTATCAGCCTGACAATGAGATGACGCTAAGATGACAATTTTGTCATCTTGCCCGTCTGGCATAGGAATAGCGCTGGCATTGCTCTATGATTGGAGGTTTGCAACTTGTATATGATGCAATCGCATAAAAATTATAAATAACGGGCATGAGTACGCTATGAAAATACTATTGGTCGAAGATGAGCTGTCGCTTGGGGATTATATTAAAAAAGGTTTGAGTGAGGCGGGCTTTATCGTTGAGCACCAAACGACAGGACTTGGCGGCTATCATGCCTTGATGACTGAGGATTTTAATGTGGTCATCATGGATGTGATGTTGCCTGATGTGAGTGGTTTTGAGTTGGTACGCAATTATCGGGCGGCGGGTAAGCTGACGCCAGTGCTGTTTTTGACCGCGAAAGATGATTTAAGCGACCGCGTAAAAGGCATAGAAATTGGCGGCGATGATTATCTGACCAAGCCCTTTGCCTTTGCTGAATTATTGGTCAGAATCAAAAACCTATTGCGCCGCGTCAATCAAACCGATTACGCCAATACAGTGCTACAAATTGCCGATTTAAAAATGGATATTGCCAAACGTACTGTCACGCGCGGTGAGCAGCCTATTAAGCTAACCGCTAAAGAATTTGCGCTACTACAATTTTTTCTTGAGCGCCAAGGTGAGGTGCTACCACGCTCTGTGATTGCCTCGCAAGTCTGGGATATTAATTTTGATAGCGACACCAATGTGATTGATGTGGCGATACGGCGTTTGCGGATTAAAATCGATGACGATTTCGATACCAAACTGATTCATACGGTGCGCGGCATGGGTTATCGGCTAGATATAGATGATGATGCCAATGACAGCGCTGTTATCACTGCGGTTATTGAATAATATGACGCCGATTGCGACGGATGGTCGCTTATCTTTATTGTGGCGCACTATTCTGCTGTTAAGCTTGTGCGTCATCGTCACTCAGATATTTCTGTATGTCTGGATACAGCGCTCGGTTAATGAGCATTTTGAGCAAATGGATGCGGAGATTTTAACCCATGCGGCGTTTAATTTACGCCAGTATATGGATAGCAATAGCATAGTTGACACGAGTAACACTAAGAAAAAGCCACTTTCTCAGCAGACGCTCGCTTTACAGAACGCTAGTATCGACTATGAAGTCAAAACCGTGATTACCGATAATAACGGGCAAGTGCTTATCAGTGTGCCAACTGGTTTTATCAATCAGTCGAGTCATCATGGCGCGGTCAAAGCGTTGTGGCAAAAACATCACGAACAGCCGTTCGATCTAAAAATTAACGACCGCCATTATCGCGCTATTGTCATTCAGCACGCCAGCCGCTTAGCACTCATCGCCCTACCCGTCGATGTTCATCATCAGTATTTGGCGCAATTTAACCGTCAGCTGATTGTTATCTTAATCGCCATTACCTTTCTTTTAGTCTCTATCGCCGCTTTTAGTGTGCATTTAGGCTTTGCACCGCTTGCGACCATTCGGCAAAAAATGAGCCGTATCAATGCCGACCAGCTCGACGATAGGATTGTGATAGCGGATATGCCCAGTGAATTGCGAGCGCTTGCAGAATCCTATAATGCAATGATGGTTAAGCTCGCGCATAACTTTGAAACGTTGTCGCGCTTCTCAGACGATATCGCCCACGAGCTGCGCACGCCGCTTGCCACCCTCAGCACCCAAACCCAAGTCATGCTCAGCAAACCGCGAGCCAGCAATGAGTATATCGAGCAGCTGCATCATCAGCATGACACCTTAGCGCAACTATCGAGCCTCATTAACAACATGCTGCTACTGGCAAAAACGCAAAAAGGCTTGATTCATTCGCAGTTTAACCGCGTAGATAGCGATTTACTGCTGACTAAGATGATGGAGTATTATGAATGGATAGCCGAAGACCGCGCTATCACCTTTAAAAAAACAGGTGACTTTAAAACCATACTTGGCGATGCAAGCCTATTGCAAAGGTTGTTTGCTAACTTAATTGCCAATGCCGTTTATTATGCCGCCAGTGATAGTATTATTCATATTAATGGCAAAATTGTTACGGATAAGGTTGCAGAAAATAGGCAGGTTTTATCTTCATCAGGCATGCTAGCCTCATACCTGCAAATCTCCTTTACTAACCGTCTAACCGCCCCGATGACGCAAGCAGAGGTGGATAAATTATCAGAGCGTTTTTATCGCCATCATAAAACTCTATCAATGCATGCAGGGTCGGGCTTAGGTTTGTCAATTGTGCATGCGATTGTCAATGCCCACAATGGTAAAATAGCTATTACGGTAAAAGACGGCTATTACTTTGAGGTCAGTATCAAACTCCTTCTTGCTTAGCCACAAAAAAGCCCTGCCATTGCAGAGCTTCTTTTGCTTTTAATTAATTTTACTATTTTTACCTTTTAATTTACGGTGTTGGTTGGTAAGTTATCTGAATTTACAGGGCTATCAGGTTGATAGTTTGCATGTGAGGGTTTGGCAAAAGCAAACTTGACGACCTGCAGTGCCACACAAACCGCACCAGTAATAAAGATCACGTCAGCAAAGGTACGAATCCAGCGCAGCGTGACTAAGAAATCTTGTTGTAAGAAGCCTTCACTACGTGCGTACCATAGACCTTCGGTCATTGACGCGTGCGCTTGGAAAATACCAATCGGTAATAAGCTAGTGACAATCATCAATACCAAGCCTGCATTTAGTGCCCAAAAACCAGTTTTGATAAGGTTTTCACTAAACACATAATCAGGACGGATATAGCGCATGACCAGTAATACAAAGCCGATTGCTAAGAAGCCATAGACCCCAAACAGTGCAGCATGTGAGTGAGTGGCGGTAGTATTTAACCCTTGTAAATAGAACAATGAGACTGGTGGGTTAATCATAAAGCCGAACACCCCTGCACCCAACATATTCCAGAACGCGACCGCAACGAAACACATGATAGGCCATTTAAGCTTATTCATCCATGGCGCTTGACGCTGCATAGACCAATGCTCATAACCTTCATAGCCTAGCACCACTAAAGGTACCACTTCTAAAGCACTAAATGACGCGCCGATTGCCATGACTGGTGTGGTTGTACCAGAGAAATATAAATGGTGGAACGTACCTGGGACACCGCCAAGCATGAATAGGGCTGCTGAAGCGATGGCAGAACCGGTGGCGATTTTTTTGTTGACCAAGCCTAAGTTGTAGAAAATGAATGCGAGTGAGACGGTGGCGAATACTTCAAAGAAGCCTTCTACCCATAAATGTACCACCCACCAGCGCCAGTATTCCATGATGGTTAAGTGGGTACGCTCGCCGTAGAACAAGCCTGCACCGTAGAATAAACCGACGCAAACGACCGATGCAAAGAAGATAGCCAATAAATTTTTATCACCGCCCTCTTTTCTTCTAAGCGCCGGTAAACAGCCACGGGTCATCAATACCAACCAGAATAAGATACCAACCCATTTTAAAATCTGCCAGAAGCGACCAAGGTCAATGAATTCATAGCCTTGATGACCAAACCAGAAGTTGTATTTTGCAGGCATAATACCGGCAATCGCAAAGTACTGACTAACAAAAGAGCCTACAACCACGAGTATTAATGCCACCCAAAGGATGTCTACGCCCAATTTTTGGTATTTGGGGTCTTTACCGCCATTGATAAGTGGCGTTAAGTACAAGCCTGCCATCAAGAAAGCAGTAGCAATCCAAAATAGTGCTGCCTGAATATGCCACGTACGTACTAAGGAGTACGGGAAGTAATCGGATACGGCGATACCATAAAACTCTTGCCCTTCAACGGTATAGTGCGCGACAAAGCCACCAATAAATACCTGAAATACGAATAGAGCAACGACTAGTACACCGTATTTTGCCAAGGCTTTTTGTGACGGTGTTAACGCCACTTTGGTTAATGGATCAGAACTTGCCGTTGCTTCTTTGACGTCTTCTTCTTTACGTAAGAACGACCAGCCCCAAATAAGAAAACCAACCCCAGCGATTAAGAACACCACACTGGCGATAGACCACATGATATTTTCAGAGGTTGGGACGTTATCAATTAAAGGCTCATGCGGCCAGTTATTGGTATATGTCGCATCAGTACCCGGACGGTTGGTAGACGCAACCCAAGTGGTCCAAAAGAAAAAGTTGGTGAGTTTTTGTCTGTCTTCAATATCTGCCAAAGTATTGTTTTTCATGGCAAAATTTTCACGCGACTTTTGCAATGAAGGCTCATTACCGTAGAGACCGATATAGTAAGGCGCGACTTCATTAATAGCGGCGATACGCGTATCTGACAGTACCACTTGATTGTTAGCATTGGTATTGCTGCCACGATATTCTTTTTTCAGTTGCGCGCTAAGTACCGCTTTTTGATCGTCTGTTGCCGCGGCAAAATCATGCCCATATAACTCTTGCGCACGTATATCTAACCATGCCACAAGCTCTCTGTGTAACCAATCTGCTGTCCAGTCAGGCGCTTGATAGGCACCATGTCCAAGTATCGAGCCAAGCTGCTGACCACCCGTGCGCTGCCAAGCAGATTGACCATCTAAAATATCTTCTTCTGTGATTAATACCTTTCCGCTGCTATCAATATACTGATCAGGGATAGGAGGTGCGGTGCGATAGACTTCCACGCCGCCCCAACCTAAAAAGGTAAAGGTAATGACGAGGACGGCGATTAAGCCCCACCAATACTTTTTATATTCGCCCATATCTTGCTCCTACTGGCTAGATAGATAAACTGAACGCTTAACATTCATTTTAAATGAATTTTTATAAGCGCAATTATAATTCCATAAATGATTAATACCGCTGCCTGTTACGATAAATCTATCAATCATCTGGTGAATATTAAGCCTGCTGCCTGAGTGATACTTTAGTCTTGGGATTAAGAATAAAGCACAATAAAAGCTGGGATTAAAGGCTTAAATCTTTGATGACATTAGAGTTAATGAATAGATTTTATCGCTTCATGCGCTAAACCTATTTGATGTATATTTACATCTAGCATCAAATTGGAAACATTTTAACATTCATTTAATATGAATGTTAAGAGTTATTTTTGCTTATTTTTATGTTTCTTATAAACTGCGCGGTTCACTTTTATCAAATCACGAGTGAAGTCCTTCATTTATAACCAAATTTAGAGAGAGAAACTCGAGTAGCAAGTTACTTATACCTAATGCAAAAACATAAAAAAACCAGATAAATGAAGTTATCTGGTCTTTTATTAGGAATACTTATTAATTACTCAGACGATTTAATAGTAGCTGATGACTGCGCTCAATCACCGGCGCATCGACCATATTACCGTCCACTTTAAAGATGGCTTGCCCACTGCGTTCGTATTCTGCGACTACTCGCTGCGCAAATTCAATCTCACTCTCAGTTGGTTGCAGGGCTTCTTTAACAATATCGACTTGCTTAGGATGGATACAAAGCATGCCCGACATACCCATCTGTGACCATAGCTGCACACGCTTGTGCAGTCCCGCGCTGTCATCAAAGTCCGCATACACGCTATCAATCGGTGCGAGCAGTTGATGGACTTTTGAGGTTAAAATAAGCTGATAACGAATTTGATTGGCGATGATATCGGCTGATGCTGTGCCCACCTGTACCTGTAAATCATTGCATAGGTCTAAAAAGCCGTAGCTAAATGCCACCATACCGTGCGCTTCTGCTATCTCATCGGCACGATATAAACCAATAGCATTTTCTATCACTGCAATCACCGGCAGACCCGTTTCTTGGTTAACTTTCTCTATATCTGCTGCCTGCTCCGCTTTTGCTAATAGGACGCCTGCCAGCTTTGGCAACTGCTGACATAGCACCAAATCTTTGGCAAATTCAGCACTACTCGCTTGATTGATACGTAGCCAAATCGGGCGATAGCCTTGCGCCTCATGCTCAGCAGCATAGTAGGCTTTTAATGCCGCACGAGCTTGGGCCTTGTCTGCTTGCGCAACCGCATCTTCTAAATCAACAATCACTGCATCTGCCCCGCTAGCAAAGGCTTTTTCTACCCGATCTATGCGCGTTGCTGGCACAAACAACCACGTCTTAGTATCAGCAAGTGATTTGATAACAGCTCGGTAAATTGGCGATTCAGTATTGGTATCGATACTCGTATTTTTATGGGCAGATGGATTGCTAGAAGGTAACATGCTCGATTCCTAGAGGTAGATATTCATCATATAAACACTTAACGTTATTGTGCCACGACAAAAGCGCTTGTCATAGCCTAATAACGCTAGTTGGTTATAACGCTGGATATTAAGATTCCTCTGGTTTATCAAATAACTTTTCGATAGGTTTACTATGGATTTTGGAGCTATTAAACATCGATTTATTGCCAGTATCGCCTTCTGTCCAAAAGTTGATATTAAACTGAGCATCATCGCTTAACTCTACGCGGTGCCAATATTGCGGTGGACTGACCGCAAACTGTCCGGCGTTGATAACGACTGTTTTTTCTGGCTCAGTGGCCGCTTCGTCAGCGAAACCATAAAAAGTCACCGTACCTTGCATGACACAGATTTGGCCGTAAACGCCCTCAGCCGTATTGTGATGGGTCAATAAAGCATTGGGTACTTTATCTTTGGTGAAGAAGTGTGTCGAACGTTTGATTTTCCAATGGCTTGGAATGACGGGATTAGTATTGGTTTGGGTATCAGAACTCATGATAACTCCTTAGCTGGTTTGCTGAGTATAGATTTTTATCTCAATCTGCCTTAAAACCACTATGCGGTTAAGTGTGTAATTGAGAATAATTATCATTAATATAAAATAGCACCTTTTAAAAGCTTTTACTAGCTTTGTATGTTTTGACTATCTATAAAAATGTAACACCTTAAATGCGATCGCCGCCCCATTAACGGTCGCCCTATCCATAAGTAGTATACAAACTACGCCCTATACTGCTTTCGCTCAATGGTGATGCTGCCCCATTATTGCTATTTTGTATCCATTACCAGCATCAGAATTTATAATGGGGACATTATTATGCATGCCAAAGAATTACTTGAGCTTGAGCGCCGTGATATCAGGGCGCTGCACTATACGTGGATTGCTTTTTTCCTCACCTTTTATGTCTGGTTTAATATGGCACCGCTGGCAACATCGATGCTACAGACAGAAAGCTATCTGACCCCTGACCACATCAAATTATTTTTAATCGCCAACGTCGCGCTAACGATTCCTGGGCGGGTTATCGTCGGCATGGCATTGGACCGTTTTGGTCCGCGGCGTGTGTTTTCTATCCTGATGGTCGTGATGGCGATACCGACGTGGTTTTTTGCGTTTGGTAACTCGGCAACCCAGCTATTCGTCTCGCGCTTATTTATGTCGATCGTCGGAGCCGGTTTCGTCGTCGGTATTCATATGACCACTTTATGGTTTAAGCCAAAAGACATCGGTTTTGCCGAAGGTTTTTATGCTGGCTGGGGCAACTTTGGTTCAGCGGCGGCGGCGATTACCATTCCAACCGTTGCTTTGCAGTTCTTTGGCGGCGACGATGGCTGGCGCTGGGCAATTGCGCTATCAGGTTTGTTAATGGCCTTATACGGCGTGGCCTATTGGTTTTTAATCACCGACGGGCCAGAAGTTGGTACCCATAAAAAATCTCGCAAAGCGGGCGCGTTAGAAGTATCGACGTGGAAGGATTTGTGGTTATATTGCTTATTTATCATTCCTTTATACGGCGTCTTATCGCTGCTGGTGTATCGTACCCAAGCGATGGGTTTTTTAAGTGCCACTGGCGGTATTATTTGTTATAGCGTCATTATAGTGATGGTCATTTACCAAATCTATAAAGCCATTAGCATCAACGTACCTGTGATTAAAGCCGGTATTCCAGAAGATGATAAATACCCCTTTAAATCGGTAGCGGCGCTAAACGTCAGCTATTTTGCTAACTTTGGTGCAGAACTGGCGGTGGTTTCTATGCTGCCGATGTTCTTTGCCGCAACTTGGAAACTTGATCCAACGGCGGCTGGTTTGATTGCCTCTACCTTTGCCTTTGTTAACTTATGGGCGCGGCCACTTGGCGGCTATATCTCTGACAAAATCGGTAATCGCCGTTTGGTGATGTTGGTTTATATGTTTGGTATCGGCATTGGTTTTGTGCTGATGGGCGTGCTTAATGCCGAGTGGCCGTTATTTATCGCCGTGGTGTTTACCATTTTGTGCTCGGTATTTGTACAAGGGGCCGAAGGCGCGACCTTTGGTATCATTCCCTCGATTAAACGTCGTCTGACCGGTCAGATATCAGGTATGGCAGGCGCTTATGGGAACGTGGGCGCGGTATTTTACTTATTTATTTACACCTTTGTAGAGCCCAATCAGTTCTTTTATATCATCGCGTTTGGCGCATTTGTCGCGTGGATTGTGTGTTATTTTTGGTTGGCAGAGCCCGAAGATGCCTTTGGTGATGAATATAAAATGTCCTCTGTCGATCGTCAGATTGCTGCAGAACAAGGCTAATTATTCATAATAGCTTTTTATCGAAAACAAAAACCCACTTAGCAAACGTTAAGTGGGTTTTTTAATGAGGGCGATATTTATCTCAATATAAGATGAAACGATTTAAGATAGCACCACAGGCACATGTCTATAACCGCCCAATGGTGGCTGCTCACGCTCCAAAGAAAAACCCGCCGCTAAGGTGATATCTGTGAAATGGGCTAATAGTGCTTGAGTAGCAATTCTAAGCTGCCAAGTAGCAAGCAGGCGTCCTGGGCAAACGTGCTTGCCGATACCATAAACCACGTTAGCAGCGCCATGCTTTTGAGGGTCGAAATCATTGTCACCAAACACCGCTTCGTCGCGATTGGCTGACGTCCAGTTTAACTGTACGCGCGCACCTTTGGGTAGCTTGTGCGCACCAATAGAGACGGGACACGTAGTGATACGGCGGTTTGAGACGAAAGGATCGTCAATTCGTAATATCTCGTCGATGATAGCCTCAAGTTCGCTATCAGTAGCTCGTGACCAGAAGTTTACTTGCTCAGGATGCTTGACAATATGAGCGATGATAACGCCGACACACAAAGCGATAGACCCCAAATCGCCGCCAGTCCAATTACGCAAAATAGACACCAGTTCGGCTTCGCTCAGCTCCCGCCCATCGATGCGCTCACGGCACAATTGAGCGGTGACGCTATTCATATCAAGGCTGTTTTTAGCGATATTGTTTTTAGCGATGTTGTTTCCAGCAGTGCTCGCTTTAAACATGCCAGCCACTTCGTCAGTATTGCGGTACGGCTGTAACACCGAGCGGATAATATCATCGAAGTCTTGCGCGACTTTTGCCATTTTTACGTCGTCTTTTGAGCGAGTAGCGCTGTGATTATTGCGCATCCACTGTAAAAGTTTCGGTTCTAATTCAGTAGGCCAGCCAAGCCACGCGCACTGCGCGCGGACCGCAAATACCGCGCCGATATCATCGACTGCATTGAGCATTTTACCTTTTGGTAGCTCACTCATCAATTCTGTTGCGACCTTGTCAAAAATAGAGACATAAGGCAGTAACGCTTCTTTACTAAGATAACCATCAATCAGCGCCCTAAAATGCTCGTGCTCTGCGCCGTCCAAACCATTGGGTACTTGCAAAAAACGCGACACCTGACTGGAAAAACGCTTATCATCTAAAGCCGCCGCCACCACATCTGCATGGCGTAGTAACACCCACTCCCCTGCGTCATTATTTTTTATGACATCATGCGCTTGCCGTAAGTTATCGGTCAGGGCGCGCAAATCACTGTCTTTACAAATAGTGACCTCAGCAGTCGCATGAACGGTTTTTTGGTCAAATAAGTGGGATGTCATCATAAATCCTTACAGCAGGTATTCGGTTTTGTAGCGCCTCTCAATCCTCTACATATTGAGTTTATACTGCTAGGCAGCTTTATAAACAATAACCATCATACACGCAAATCCATAAGTTTTTAATGAACAAGGAAGTAATGGATAAGGAAGTCACGCTTAAAGCTTTCTTTATTTAGATAAATGATTGACCGTCCACACCGCCGCTTCTACACGCGTGCGCAGACCCGTTTTATTGAGGATATGTTTGACATGGACTTTTACTGTCGACTCGGCAATATCTAAGTTATTGGCAATCATTTTATTACTCAGCCCTTCAGCAATCATCTGAATCACTTGCAGCTCTCGGCTGGTCAAATTACTGGCGATATCTTCGATACTGGGTGTGCGCAAGGTTTGGGCAAGTATCGAGGCAAGGTTTGGACTGATGACCAGCTCGCCGCGCAGGATTTTTCTGATATCAATGATAATCAGCTCAGGCTCCATATCTTTTAGTAGATAACCATCGACGCCCAATTTTAATGCCTCTTGGACATCCTCGCCGCTATCTGAAACCGTGAATAACACGGTCTTGGTATTGATATTTCTGGCTTTGATTTCTCGTAAAGTTTCGATACCGGTCAGTACCGGCATTTTATGATCAAGTATCACCAAATCCACGTCGTTATTTTCTAAAAATGCCAATGCTTCTTGACCATTACTGGCTTCGCCAACGACTTCGACATCGTCCTCAAGGCTTAGTAATTCAGAGATGCCGCGGCGTAACATCGGATGGTCATCGACCAATAATAGACGCGCAGGCGACATGCTGGTATAAACTTTAGTGCTCATAACATACTCACAAATTAGAAAAAATGGTACAAAAACTCTCTTACTCAAAAAAACTGCTTAAAAAATCAAAAAATGGCAAAGTAAAAACAGCGAAAATGATAAACCTATTCTCTAAAAGGGTGATTTTATTCGATTATAAATAAGCGTCTTGGGTATTTTTTTCATCAAAGAAGTTGGGCGCAAATCTGACCGTGACGATGGTACCCTGCGGTTGATTGTCTGTGACAATAAGCTCACCGCCGATGTTGTGGGCGCGCTCTTTCATAATGATGAGGCCGTGGTGTTGGGTTTGATCGACACTTCCTGACATGCCAACGCCATCATCGATGATACTCATAACGATATATTTATCACCGTCCTCGTACGCCAATTGAATCTCTACGTTTTTTGCTTTGGCGTGACGGCTGATGTTTGATAACGCCTCTCTGGCAATCTGTATCAAATCTATCTGTTCAGTGGCGCTTAAATTGAGCGTCATAATCCGATTGTGCACGGTCATATTAAAATTGCCTTTTGAGGCAAACTCACTGGCAGCATCACGCAGTGCTTCATCAAAATTATCATTATCAATAGTCAAGCGGAACGTCACCAACAAGTCTCTTAGCTGCTGATAAGCGGAGCCCAGACCTATTTTTATCTGCTCAATGTTTTGATAAACAGGCGCTTGTACTGGCTTACTGCCCGCATTTTTTAGATGTCGCTCAAGAACGCTGACTTGGATTTTTAAATAAGACAACGACTGCGCCAAGGAATCATGCAATTCTCTGGCAATGGTTGAGCGTTCTTCAAACAAAATCAGCTGATGCTCTTGCTGTCTTTGTTTGCGCAGTGATAAGGCGGTACTGATTAAATTGGTCAGCGCCACAATCAGCTCGTCATTTTGTACATCCAACTCGGCACTGACAAACGGGAAAATGCTGCCCGCTTCGGTCATTTGAATACGCTGTTCTGCCGTTATATTGCTATGATTATCAGCATTATCGTCGCCATCCGTGACAAAAGAGCGATTCATGACCAGCGTCGACTTTGGTCGTACGCGCAATTCCCCAAAGGTTTCTTGCTGATGGACGATAGGATAAGACTTGGTATGCTCGCCATTTTTAATGCCACAGCTTTCACAGCTCAGTTTTTTGCACAGCTCTTTCATTTTTTCGCCGTGCAGCACGATAGCATTTTTATTGGTGATATATTTATTTTGAATACACAAGGTAAATTCTAAATGCGGCAGCGCTTTGCTAAAGTCTGCAATCAAGTCATCGAGCTGGTATAAGCTCACTTGGCTGGTGGTCAGCGATTTTGAAAAGTCATAAAACAGCGATAGCACTTGATTGGCTGTGACCAAATGCTGAGTTTTTATTTGTACTTCACTCTCAAGCGAGCGCTGATAGGTTTCAATCGTGCCTGCCATGTCATTAAATGCGCTGCCCAATACTTCAAATTCTCGGTAGCCTTTGATGGATACGCGCGTCTGGGTCTGTCCTCGTTTAAATTGGTTATTGGCTTTAATCAATTGCTGAATGGGCAGGAGTACCGATTTTTGCAAACGGCGCATGCCGATTAATACGATAATAGCGATAAGCAGCAATGAGAGGATTTGTAAGTTTTGTTGCCATGTCTGGCGCTGCTCGTTTCGGTATTGCAGCTCACCGACGAAGTCATTGACATCTTCGATATAACGCGACGAGACGCTATAAAACCCTTGCTTATCTTGCGCCAATAACGCTGGCTTTAAATCTTGATACCACTGCTCTTTTATCTCTTTAAGCTGCTCATTGATGCGCACATGTCGATTGGCGCTCGTCAGCTGATAGACTTGCAATTCTTCGAGTCGATTTTCCATATCGCGGCTGAGAATATCTATCTTTTCAGCGGTGGTTTTATTGGCAAAGTCTAATTTATCTTGTTTGGCGCTCTGCTCATTGGTTTTATCGCCTACGCTGTTTTGTCCAACATGTAAACTTGGACTAAAAGGATGGTCATCTGAAAAATCCGTGGCTATCTGAAAATTGAGACGGTAAGTTGCCATACGCACCGAACCTGCCACATTAATGGCCTCAGCATCCGACCTTGCCCCCCATGCCAGTGCACCACTTCCTAGCGTAGACATCACCGCTAAGGTGGCTATGATCAAAATAGCGCCCCAAGCATGCAGCGATAAAGACTGTCTGTGTTGTTTAGACCTCATGAATGGCATTCACCTAGCAAATTAGCGAAAACAGGGGATAAATAACACTATTAAAATTGTTCATTTTAAAACCGTCGACATTCAAAACCATCCGTATTTAAAATAACAAATGCGCTTATTAATCATTAAAAAACCAAACTTTTGGTATTAAATCCACCCCTAATATACCTCTTTTAGCCATCAGTATACCACTATGTATGAATACTCATTACCCCGATAACAAAGTACCGTGAGTTATCATTTTTTATAAATACTTATTTTTATAAAGACAATAAGTGAGGAAGAGTATGGGCAATAAATACAACTTCAAAGGTGGTACGCTCATTACTGACTGGCGACCTGAAGTAGAAGAGTTTTGGCAAGGCGGCGGCAAAAAAGTCGCCACGCGAAATTTATGGATATCTATTCCATCTTTGCTATTGGCGTTTGCAGTATGGATGGTATGGAGTGCGGTCATCGTGCGCTTGCCAGAGATTGGCTTTGATTTTGATGGCGGACAGCTATTTTGGCTAGCCGCGCTACCGGGGCTGTCAGGGGCGACGCTGCGGATTTTTTATTCTTTTATGGTACCTATTTTTGGTGGACGTCGTTGGACAGCGATCTCCACCTTATCTTTATTAATACCAGCATTATGGATGGGCTTTGCGGTACAAAACCCTGATACACCGTTTATTATATTTGCCATTATCGCCCTACTGTGCGGCTTTGGCGGTGGTAACTTTGCGTCGTCTATGTCTAATATTTCGTTCTTTTATCCAAAAGCCGAACAAGGTACAGCGCTTGGCCTAAACGCTGGTTTGGGTAATCTAGGCGTCTCTGTCATGCAGTTTGTGGTACCGATGATTATCTTAATTGGCGCTTTTGGTAGCTTGGGCGGCGATCCACAAGTATCTGACAGCGGTCGATTATTTTATCTACAAAATGCAGGCTTTATTTGGGTACCCTTTATCTTGCTATTTACGGCATTGGCTTGGTTTGGCATGAACGATATCGCCACTGCTAAAGCGTCGTTCAAAGACCAATCGGTTATCTTTAAACGCAAACATAACTGGATTATGTGTATCCTTTATATGGCGACGTTTGGCTCTTTTATTGGCTTTTCTGCTGCCTTCCCGATGTTGATTAAAAACTCCTTCCCTGCTATTGACGCACTTAAATTTGCCTTTTTAGGGCCTTTGGTTGGTGCGCTATTTCGCCCATTAGGGGGCTGGATATCTGATAAAACTAGCGGCGCAAAGGTCACGTTTTGGAACTATATCGTGATGGTACTAGCGGTACTAGCGGTGATGTACTTCTTACCTAGTGAGACCAGTGACGGCAGCTTTGTCGGCTACTTTATCTCCTTTATGGTGCTCTTTATTACCACTGGTATCGGTAACGGCTCAACCTTTACCATGATTCCGGTTATTTTTAGAACCTTTCATGACCGCCGTGAGCCTGAAAAAGCGGGTACAGAAGAGCTGTTTGTCGAGATACGTAAAGAGTCAGCAGCAGTGGTCGGCTTTACCTCAGCGGTTGCCGCTTATGGCGCTTTCTTTGTGCCAAAAATGTTCGGCTCAGGGCTGGGTATCGATGGCACCTTTATCTCCTTAATCATCTTTTATGTCCTCTGTATTGTGTTGACATGGTGGTATTACAGCCGCCCGAATGCTGAGATTCCTTGCTAAAACGGCTGTGTTATAAGTCCTTTAAAGCGACTTTTATACAAGCAAAACTAAATCTATAAAGTGCTACTTGCCCATGTAAGTAGCACTTTTTTTATTTTAAATTTTTACTGCTCATGATTGGCTTAACAATCAGCGTCACACGCCGTCACTGAGCAGCTATTTAGCCGCCATTTTCCAGTGCTTTCATTTTTAGCAGCTACTACTAAGGTGGTAGTGCTCTGCTCATGTTAGCGGATAGTAAGGGTGCTATGGCTTACTTAAAATGACGCTATTGAAATAATATTTACGGCTTAGGTGCATATCAATATCGAATCAAGTACGACGATACCAGCATGCGGCACTCAGCTTTAGATACACCATAGGCAATAAAACAGAGGATAGCGAAATGAGCCATTTACTCGACCAATTCCGTTTTTTTAAACGTAAACAGGGCGAATTTTCCGATGGACACGGCGAGACGCGTGATGAGTCTCGTGACTGGGAAAACGTGTATCGTAGCCGTTGGCAATATGACAAAATCGTGCGCTCAACGCATGGCGTCAACTGTACCGGTTCTTGCTCGTGGAAGATTTATGTAAAAAACGGCTTGGTGACGTGGGAAACCCAGCAAACCGACTATCCTGAAACCCGCCCTGACTTACCAAACCACGAACCACGCGGCTGCCCGCGCGGCGCAAGCTACAGCTGGTACATGTACTCAGCGAACCGTGTCAAATATCCAAAGGTACGTAAGCCGCTACTCAAATTATGGCGCGAAGCTAAAGCGCAGTTCCCTGATCCGGTCGATGCCTGGCAGAGTATCGTAGAAGATCCTATCAAAGCGGAACAGTACAAATCCAAGCGTGGTATGGGTGGTTTTATCCGGTCGACATGGGCGGAGGTCAATGAGATTATCGCCGCTAGCAACGTCTATACCGCAAAGGTCTATGGTCCGGACCGTATTATTGGTTTCTCACCGATTCCTGCGATGTCGATGGTCAGTTACGCCTCTGGTAGCCGCTATTTATCGCTTATCGGCGGTGTTTGTTTGTCATTTTATGACTGGTATTGTGACTTACCTCCGTCATCACCGATGGTCTGGGGCGAGCAAACCGACGTACCAGAATCAGCCGATTGGTACAATTCTGACTATATCATCGCTTGGGGCTCAAACGTGCCGCAAACGCGGACGCCAGATGCGCATTTCTTTACCGAAGTACGTTATAAAGGCACGAAAACCGTCTCTATCACCCCTGACTATGCAGAAATCTCTAAGCTCACCGACTTATGGCTCAATCCTAAACAAGGTACCGATGCGGCAGTGGCGCAGGCGTTTTGTCATGTCATTATCAAAGAGTTTTATCTCAAACAGCCAAGCGATTACTTCTTAGACTACGCCAAACGTTATACCGATTTGCCGGTGCTTGTAATGCTAGAAGGTGAAGATGGCGCGCGCCGTGCGGGTCGCTACCTGCGTGCTTCTGACTTGGTCGATGACTTGGGTCAAGAAAACAATCCTGAATGGAAAACCATCGCTTTAAATAATGACGGCGAATTGGTCTCTCCGCTGGGCTCAATCGGCTACCGTTGGGGCGAAAAAGGCAAGTGGAATCTTGAGCAAAAAAACGGTACCACAGGCGAAGACATTGATCTGACGCTAACCTTAAAAGACAGCGCTGAAACTTGTGTCGTGGGCTTTGACTACTTCGGTCATGTGGATCATCCGCATTTTACCTCGGTACCAGGCGAGCCTATCCAGCAAAAAACAGTCCCTTGCAAAACCATTACCCTTGCCGATGGCAGCACCGCTATCGTCGCCACTGTATTTGATTTAACCGTGGCCAACCTTGGTGTTGACAATGGCGTCGGCGGCGAGCACGTCACCGATGATTATAACGATGCAAGCGTACCGGGCACGCCAGCTTGGCAAGAAGTGATTACTGGTCTTAGCCGTGAGCGCGTGATTCAAGTGGCTCGCGAGTTTGCTGAAAACGCCCATAAGACTCATGGTAAATCGATGATTATCATCGGCGCAGGTATGAACCACTGGTATCACCTCGATATGAACTATCGCGGCGTGATTAATATGCTCATGCTGTGCGGCTGTATCGGTAAATCTGGTGGCGGCTGGGCGCATTATGTTGGGCAAGAAAAACTACGCCCTCAAACCGGCTGGTTGCCATTAGCCTTTGCGCTTGATTGGCATCGTCCGCCGCGTCATATGAATGGCACGAGCTTCTTTTATGAGCACAGCTCACAGTGGCGTCATGAAACTATCTCAGCTCATGAGATTCTCTCGCCAAATGCCAATAAAAAATTCTTCCCAGAGCACATGCTTGATTACAACATCCAAGCAGAGCGCGCAGGTTGGTTACCATCAGCGCCGCAGCTCAACCGTAATCCATTGACCATAGCCGCCGCCGCAAAAGCCAGCGGTAAAGACGTGGAAGAGTATGTGGTCGACTCATTAGAAGACGGCAGCTTACGCTTTGCTTGTGAGTCTCCAGACAACCCTGTGAACTTCCCGCGCAATATGTTTATTTGGCGCTCAAACCTCTTGGGTTCATCAGGTAAGGGTCATGAATATATGCTTCATTACTTCTTGGGCACCAGAAACGGTCTGCTTAACGAAGAAAACCCGACGGGTCATTTGCAGCCAAAAGAAGTCGATTGGGTAGAAAAAGGCCCTACTGGCAAGCTTGATTTGGTCGTAACACTTGATTTCCGTATGTCCTCGACCTGTTTGTACTCTGATATCGTCCTGCCGACCGCAACTTGGTATGAAAAAGACGACATGAATACCTCAGACATGCACCCGTTTATTCACCCATTAACCGCCGCCACCGACCCTGCTTGGGAATCTAAATCGGATTGGGAGATTTATAAAGGCATTGCTAAGAGCTTCTCTGAGATATCAAAAGGTCATTTGGGCGTGGAAACCGACGTGGTTACTCTGCCTATGCAGCATGATAGCCCAGGCGAGCTTGCGCAGCCATTTGGTGGCACCGACTGGAAAACCGCTGGCGAAAAACCCGTTCCAGGTAAAAACTGCCCGATGATTAAAATCGTTGAGCGTGACTATCCCAATACCTATAAGAAATTCACCTCTATGGGTCCGGCTTTAGAAAAACTGGGCAATGGCTCAAAAGGTTTGAATTGGGACATGAAAACCGAGGTCAAACAACTGGGGGATTTAAACCACCGTGTCACTGAGCCGGGTATCTCTGAAGGTCGTCCTCGTCTAAATACCGCGGTGAATGCGTCTGAGATGATTTTGATGCTGGCTCCTGAAACCAATGGTCACGTCGCCGTTAAAGGCTGGGCAGCATTGTCTGAATTTACCGGTCGCGACCATACGCATTTGGCGAAATCCAGTGAGCATGAAAAGATTCGCTTTAAAGATATCGTTGCGCAGCCACGTAAAATCATCTCAAGCCCGACGTGGTCGGGTATTGAATCTGATGAAGTGAGCTATAACGCCGGTTATACCAACGTCCATGAGCTGATTCCTTGGCGTACCATTACCGGTCGTCAACAGTTTTATCAAGATCACCCTTGGATGCAGGCGTTTGGTGAGCAAATGCAGCAGTATCGTCCGCCTATCGACACCAAAACGACGGAGATTATCCAAAATACCAAGCCCAATGGTAATAAAGAGATTGTGCTGAACTTTTTAACACCGCACCAAAAATGGGGTATCCACAGTACCTACTCTGAAAACTTGCTCATGCTGACGCTGAGCCGCGGTGGTCCTTGTGTGTGGTTATCAGAAGTCGATGCTGCAAAAGCCGGTATCGTCGATAACGACTGGATTGAAGTCTTTAACGCCAACGGTGCCATTACCGCGCGCGCCATCGTTAGTCAGCGCGTCAAAGAAGGCATGACGATGATGTACCACGCCCAAGAAAAATTGGTCAACGTGCCAGGCTCGCAGCAAACCGGTATTCGCGGCGGTATTCACAACTCAGTGACCCGTACTATCTTAAAACCGACGCACATGATTGGTAGCTACGCGCAGCAGTCTTACGGTTTTAACTACTATGGCACTGTCGGTTGTAACCGTGATGAGTTCGTGGTGATTCGCAAAATGTCGAAAATCGATTGGTTGGAAGAAAAACCCGATGACTCGTTACCACGCCCATTGCCAACCACCCTTGATGGTTAATAGCACGTTTATACATTGCTACTGATAAGTACTTATATTAATTGCTTTTATACAAAAGCTTGGAGCACACCCCATGAAAATTCGTTCACAAGTCGGCATGGTGCTTAACCTCGATAAATGTATCGGTTGTCACACCTGCTCGGTCACCTGTAAAAACGTTTGGACCAGCCGTGAAGGCATGGAATACGCGTGGTTCAACAACGTTGAATCAAAGCCTGGTATCGGTTATCCCAAGGAGTGGGAAAATCAAAATAAATGGAATGGCGGCTGGATACGTAACGCCAACGGCACGATAAACCCGCGTATCGGTGGTAAGTTCCGCGTGTTGGCAAATATTTTTGCCAACCCTGACTTGCCAGAGATTGATGATTATTACGAACCCTTTGATTTTGATTATCAGCATTTGCATACTGCCCCGCTCGGTAACTACTCGCCTATCGCCCGCCCGCGCTCAGCCATTACTGGCAAGCGTATGCAAAAGATTGAGTGGGGTCCGAACTGGGAGGAAATCTTAGGTTCAGAGTTTGAAAAGCGCCGTAAAGATAAAAACTTTGACAACATCCAAGCCGATATTTATGGCCAGTACGAAAACACCTTTATGATGTACTTGCCGCGTCTGTGCGAGCATTGCTTGAACCCAACTTGCGTGGCGTCATGCCCAAGCGGCGCGATTTATAAGCGTGAAGAAGACGGCATTGTCTTGATTGACCAAGAAAAATGCCGCGGCTGGCGTATGTGTATCTCAGGCTGCCCGTACAAAAAGATTTACTACAACTGGAAATCGGGCAAATCTGAAAAATGTATCTTTTGTTATCCGCGTATTGAAGCAGGTCTGCCAACAGTTTGCTCTGAAACCTGTGTTGGCCGTATCCGCTACTTAGGCGTCCTACTTTATGATGCCGACAAAATCGCCGAAGCCGCTAGCACCCCGAATGAGCAAGACCTTTATCAAGCACAGTTGGATGTGTTCTTAGATCCTAATGATCCTGCGGTCATCGCCCAAGCACTAAAAGATGGCGTACCGCAATCGGTGATTGATTCAGCCCAGCGCTCGCCTGTTTATAAACTGGCGATGGATTGGAAACTTGCTCTGCCATTGCATCCTGAATACCGTACGCTACCGATGGTTTGGTATGTACCGCCATTATCACCGATTCAGAACGCCGCCGAAGCCGGTAAAGTTGGTATGGATGGTCTGATTCCGGATGTTGACAGCTTACGTATTCCGCTGCGCTATCTTGCCAATATGCTAACCGCAGGCGATGAAGAGCCAGTACGTTTGGCGCTAAAACGTCTACTTGCGATGCGTAGTTATAAGCGTATGCAATTGGTAGAAAAACAAGAAGTGCAAAGTATCTTGGACGATGTTGGTCTGACCAAACTGCAAGTAGAAGAGATGTATCGCTACTTGGCAATCGCCAATTACGAAGACCGTTTTGTCATTCCAACCGCGCACCGCGAAGAAGCCTTAAGTGACGCTTTTGCTGAGCGTAACGGTTGCGGCTTCACCTTTGGCGAAGGCTGTTCAGGACATTCTGACAACAGTATGTTTGGACAACGTAAAGCCAATCGCCGTGATTTCATCGATACTGTCCAAAAGTGGGAGTCATAAGATGCAAACTACTCAATTTCCTAACAGTCATTCCGTGCATGAACCTATGACGCCCCCGACTATTGGTGCTTCGGATTTGAAGATTCTCAAGGTATTAAGCTTACTGATAGATTATCCAAACAATGAGCTATTTAGTGGTGATACCCTCGCCGATTGTACCGAAATTGTCGCACGCTCGACGCTGATTAGCCCAGAAGTACGCACCCAAATCATCGACTTGATCGAAGATTTAATCGATACCGGCTGCCTTGAAGCACAAGCGCGTTATGACGGTCTGTTCGAGCGCGGTCGTTCGCTATCGCTGTGGTTGTTTGAGCACGTACACGGCGAATCGCGTGATCGCGGTCAAGCGATGGTCGATTTGATGGGTCAATATGAAGCAGCCGGTTTTGAGATTAGTGTTAAAGAATTACCCGACTATCTGCCTTTATATCTTGAGTTTTTAGCCTATCAAGCGTCGGTGATTAATGATGATATTCAGATTCGTATGGATATTGCCGATGTTAGCCATATTATCGCCCTGCTTGCTGCTCGATTAGAGGATCGCGGCAGTATTTATCAAGGCTGCTTTAATGCGCTATTGCAAATCGCTGGTAAGCCACTTGCTATCGTTGAAGAGTACCAAGAGCAAATCAGCAAAGAACAGCGCGACGACACCTTTGAGGCGCTAGATAAAGAATGGGAAGAGGAAGTGGTGACGTTTTTGGATGCACAGCAAGAAGAGCGCTGCCCGTCGCAAACGAGTACCCAAAACCTTGCGGCAAAAGCGGGCATAAAAAACGCCGCTGCTACAAATGCGGTCGATGCCCCTGTGCACTGGGTAGACTTTAAAACCAACCAACCGGTTAAACCCTAATAAGGAGAGATGACATGAATATCGCAGATCCTAGTGTACAGTCTTTAGCCAACCTCAATTGGCTGCAAATTTTCCTTTTTGGCGTTTATCCGTACGTAGCCTTGACCATCGCTATCATCGGTACTTGGGTACGTTTTGATTTATCTCAGTATTCATGGAAGGCAGGTTCGACGCAGATGCTCAGAACCAAAAACATGCGCCTTGCCAGCAACCTCTTTCACGTTGGTATTATCGTGGTTTTGCTCGGCCATTTATTTGGGATGTTGACGCCACACTTTCTGTACGACCGCTTTATTAGCGCCGGCAACAAGCAGATTTTAGCGGTGGTCGTCGGTGGTATCGCAGGGGTGTTTTGTTGGTTTGGTCTGGTGATGCTGCTATGGCGACGCTTTACCGATGAGCGTATCTCGCACACCTCATCGTTCTCGGACAAATTGGTACTGGTGCTGTTATTTATTCAGCTGAATTTAGGGCTGCTGTCCATCTTTACCTCAGTAAAGCATTTAGATGGTTATACCATGATGAATTTGGCCGGCTGGGCACAAGATATCACCGTCTTAAGACCTTGGCAGGCAGCAGCACGTATTGAGCAAACTGACCTTATTTATCAGCTGCATATGGCGCTCGGCATCACCCTGATTGCGATATTCCCATTTACACGGCTTATCCATATTATCAGCGCGCCAATCTGGTATTTCGGTCGCCGTTATCAGATTGTCAGAGAGAAACGTTCGCAATAGAAATAGCCACAATAGTGATACAGCATTGATGTTTGGATGAAGTTACGATACTATAAGATTCATTTTTAATGAATCTTATAGTAAAATATTAATTATTAGACCGCTAAACGCTCAATCCCAGCGTTTTCTAAAGCAGTTTAATGAAGGTTATTACGCTCATACACTGAGCTAACGCTTCTAAACTTATCACTGCGTAAATCACTAAAGGATCCACCATGGCGTCACCAAAAACACTAGAGATCGTAAAAGCAACTGTTCCTGTACTTGAAGAACATGGCACAGCAATTACGACCGTCTTTTATAAAAACATGTTCAACCAACATCCTGAACTCTTAGATATCTTTAACGAAACCAACCAAAAACTAGGTCGCCAGCAGACTGCACTGGCTATGACGGTTTTGGCCGCAGCAAAGCACTTGGATAGATTGGCTGTACTACTACCACAAGTTACGCAAATCAGCCATAAACACCGCGCCTTACAAATTTTGCCAGAGCACTACCCGATTGTTGGTCATCATTTAATAGGCGCTATCAAAGAAGTATTGGGCGAAGCCGCCAACGATGACATCATCGATGCGTGGACTGAAGCCTATGATGAAATTGCTGATGTCTTTATTCAGCTAGAAAAAACCATGTATGAGCAAGAAATGTGGGAAGGCTTTGCACCGTTTACAATCACTGAAAAAGTAGAAGCCGCGACAGATATCGCCGCCTTTACCGTTGTACCTGTAAATGACGATATTGATTTAAGCAAATTAAGCCTGACCGCCGGTCAATATATCACGGTCAAAACCGACCCAGAGGACAGCGACCATCTTGCTCTACGCCATTATTCTTTATATTCAGCCAAGAGCGATAAAGGCATCCAATTTGCCGTTAGACGCGACAACCGTAATGAGCATTATGGTCTAGTGTCAAACTACTTACATGATCACTTAGACGTTGGTGATACGATCTTATTATCTGCCCCAGCTGGTGATTTTGAGCTTAACCAAGACTTAATTCAGCAAAATGATATTCCGTTGGTACTGGTGAGCGCAGGCGTTGGTGTCACTCCAATTTTGTCGATGTTAGAGGCGCAAGTCACCGCCAATCCAAAACGTCCTATCGTTTGGGTTTATGCTTGTCAGAATAAAGAGCATCATGCCTTTGATAGTAAAGTTAATGAATTACTTGCCGCCGCCGACAACGTAGAAAAGCACATTTTTTACTTTGAATCTGGGCAAATCCTAGATGAAGCATGGCTTGCTAACTTACCAAAGCCTGCTGATATTTATGTCTGTGGTTCTATGATGTTTATGGAAAGCATCATCGATGGTCTAATGGCCTTAGACCATGGCGTTGATAGCGTTCATTATGAGCCGTTTGGCCCTAAAATGAGCCTAGAGCTGGCTTAAATGATCCATTTAATAAAGTATTGAGGGTGCGAAAAATACGCTCGATACTTTGTTAAAGAAATATAAAGTCAGTGAGCAATTGCCATTAGAGTCACCTTTAAACGCTTCATTAGTGAGTAAATATTTAAAGGTGGCTCTATTTTTTTGTTTAGACCTTTATAAATAGTCTTAATACTTATGGTTTTTATAAAGCTTGTTTTAAAGATAATCGTTATTAGCCATATTTTTTACAGTAACATGATATCGTATTTTAAAATTTCTATTACCAAAATCCTTAGTGGAGTAACGCCATGACTGTCAGTACTTATAATCCAGCCGACCATGCAAATCATCAACACGCTCATGGGCATGGCAGTCACGACCATGACCATCATAGTCATAGCCATGCTCCGACGGGTCGCGGTGATGATATCTTGCGGGTTATGCCAACCTTAAATGATTTGCAAAAACCGCATTCTGACCAAGAGTTTATCGAAAAAGCCATGGCAGAAGAGCGCAGCAACCATAAAAATCTGATTGCCTCTAGCCGTGATGAACTGCCATCGGTGACCGTCAATGGTGTGATGATAGATAGAACCGCGATTGCCCAAGAGCTGCAATATCACCCTGCCCCCAATAAAGAAGATGCGGTGTTTCTAGCGACGCAAGCCTTGGTGGTGCGTGAACTCTTGCGCCTTGCTGTTTTAGATGAGCCAAGCCTTGGCGAGACAGCATGGCTTGACGATGAAGAAAAAGCCATCTCTGACTTAATAGAAAAAAACGTGCAAGCAACGATGCCCGATATGGCAACCTGCGAGCGCTATTATAAGCAGAATATCACTGACTTTAAGACCGACCCTATTATGAATGTCCGTCATATTTTGTTGGCATGTCCGCCTGAAGACGGCGATGAACGATTAAAACTTAAAAAAACCGCTTACGAATTTATCGAACAAATCAAAGATAATGCCAACCCTGATGCCGAATTTATCCAACTGGCGCGCCAGCATTCCGCTTGCCCATCAAAAGAGCAAGGCGGCGAGCTTGGCATTATTAATAAAGGTCAGACTGTACCAGAATTTGAAGGCGCGTTATTTAAAATGGATGCAGGACTGGCGCCAAGCCCTATCGAGAGCCGTTACGGTTTTCATGTTGTCGACGTGCTAACCAAAGAGCCTGGCATTCAGATGACTTATGAGCAAGTCAGCCCTGCGATTCATAATAAGCTGAGCCAACAAGCCTTTCACCAATCCTTGTGCGATTACTTATTTACCTTAGCAAACGATGCCGATATCGAAGGTATCGAGATGTCGCTTGAACAAGAAAACATATTCCGCGGCTAAACAATCTATTTTCAGTCAATTAATTTTCATATGATAAAGCCGCATTGATGATAGGTAATGATGATATAAAGTAGCTCGTATGGTATAACGTATCTTGTTAGGTTATACCATCTCGATAGCTAGATGACTTTAGTCGTTGTATAAGCTAAATAGCTATCTCAGTTCAATACCAGTTTAATATATATAAATAAAATAAGTAGGGATTTATGATTACTGTCGCAGGGCTTACCGCAAAAATAACGCAGCGTATAGAAACGTATAATAATGACGATTTTCCGCTCAGCAAAAGAGACGTCGTAAGCTACGATTTATTAGACAGTCGCAATCATATCCTGGCAACAGATATCGTCTCGCCGTTTGCTATCCCTAGACAAAATCTGTCGGCGATGGATGGTTATGCGTTGGCACAAGGCAGTACGCTTGACGCCGAAAGCACGATTGCGATCGTCGGTGAGTCGCAAGCGGGCAGTCCTTATCGTGGTGACATTGTCGCAGGACAAGGGGTGCGCATCTTTACGGGTGCCGTCGTTCCGGACAGCTGCGATACGGTTATCATGCAAGAAAACACCAATTTTGCCGCGATAAAAGACCGTATTGATAAATCAAAGCCTTATGATATGACGCTTAGCAAAACTGCTAAGGCTAATGACAATATCCGCAAGCAAGGCGAAGAGATTGAAGCTAAGGATATGGTATTACAAAAAGGTAAACGCTTAAATCCTACTGATATCAGCCTATTAGCGAATTTAGGCTTTGATAAAGTCGATGTTTATCAGCCTTTAATCGTTGGTGTACTCGCGACGGGCGATGAATTGGTGGCGATTGGCAATGAGCTGACCAGCCTAGCGCAAATCTATAATTCCAACACCCCGACGCTAAAAACCTTACTCTCAAGCTTACCCGTCACTGTCCGCGATTATGGCATCATTGCTGATGATTTAGATAAAACCACCGCTGCCGTAACCCAAGCGATGCAAGAGTGCGACGTCCTTATCTCTACCGCTGGCGTATCGGTTGGTGACTATGACTTTTTAACCACCGTCATTGAGCAGCTGGGGCAGATTAATCATTATAAAGTCGCCATGAAACCCGGCAAACCGTTTGTCTTTGGCGAGCTGACGCAAAATCTTGCCAAGCCGGTACTATACTTTGGTTTACCCGGCAATCCCCTATCAACTGTCGTTGGCAGCTTACAATTTGTCATTCCCGCTTTGTGGCAAATGGCAGGCGCTGCACCACAAGAGCGACCCATGCAGCTTAGCCTGACCGCTACCCTTAAAAACGATATCAAAAAATCAGCCGGACGGATGGACTTTCAAAGAGGTATTATGTCGCAGAATGCAGCTGGTGAGTTTGAAGTAGAAAGCTTTAGCAAGCAGCAATCGCACCGTATCAAACAGCTGAGCCACGCCAATTGCTTTATTGTCTTAGCGCAAGATTCTGGCAATGTAGCCGCTGGCGAGCAAGTATTGGTTCAGCCTTTTCCTTGGTTATATAGCTAAACGCTGTGTTATTAATAAGGGCTGCACTATTAATCCTTACATAGCGGATTAATGGTTACATAGTTAATAACTCTTTATGCCATTAATCGTGAGAAACTGAGGGTTTACTGTCAAATGCTATCTACTACTTTGGTGGTAGTTTTTAGCTCACTTACGGTGAATGGTTATTTGCGCGCAAGCTGTCATAATTAACTATAAATACCCCATTCTCAACTTATTTTTCTAAGGTATTGGTTTACTTAGTTTTTAAAATTACAGTTAAAACAATTAGGATTTTAAATTCTATAAAAATCAAAAGCCTACGATAAGTTGAGATTGGCGTTATAAATAGAATTTCCCACTCACAACCTGAGGCAACGCCTAAAAGTACACACTATACTTAATATTAATGGTAATCATCTATGAACCATCTTGCCCCCAACGCAGGCAATGTGCAATTGTACTCGCCTGCCGCTGCACCCGCTAATTTTGACGGTGACTTGTCGTCGAAAACAGCTCTCTCGTCGACGTATTCTCCGGTCACGCTCTCTCAACCATTAACCGATGGTTTCGCACGACGTCTTACCTATTTGCGTTTATCGATTACTGATTTTTGTAATTTTCGCTGTGAGTATTGCCTGCCCGATGGCTATCAAGGCAAGCCCCCACAAAACGAACTCAGCGTCACGGAAATTGCTACCCTAATCCGCGGCTTTGCCCAAGTTGGCACCAAAAAAGTCAGGATTACCGGCGGTGAGCCCTCTATACGCCGTGACGTGGTAGACATTATTAAAACCATCAAAAACACCGAAGGTATTGAAACGGTTGCTATGACCAGCAATGGCTATAAACTTGGCAAGCATTTGGCTAACTGGCAAGCAGCTGGGCTGAATCAGCTAAATATCAGTATGGACAGCTTTGATGCTGCGACTTTTCATAAGATGACAGGCTTCGATATGTTGCCGCAGCTGTTGGCTGATATGGATACCTTACTTGCGACCACAGATATTAAGCTAAAAATAAACAGTATTTTAATGGCAGAAACCGCCTTTGAAAATCTGATGAATGCGATCGACTATGTCAAAGATAGAGCGGTCACCTATCGCTTTATCGAATTTATGCAGACCAGTGACAACAGCGATTTGTTTTTTGCCCAGCACGCACAGTCTGACATCATCACCAATTATCTAATCAAGCACGGCTGGCAAACCCATGTCCGTGGCAGCAATGACGGTCCAGCGATAGAATATAGCCATCCAGATTATAAAGGCCGTATCGGTATGATTGCCCCTTATGCTGCCCATTTCTGTGACAGCTGCAATCGTTTACGGGTTAGTAGCCAAGGTAAGGTGCATCTGTGTCTATTCGACCAAGGTAACTACGATATTCGTCCGTATCTCGAGCAAGACGATGTTGCAGGGCTTGTGAATACCCTGCACAGCTTTATGCCGATTAAACCTGAGCATCATCACCTTCACGAATCAAACAGCGGCATGATGAATAACTTGTCGATGATTGGTGGTTAATTTATTAATAATAAAAACTTTTATTTTCACAACAAGCGTATTTATTAAGGAACATTCATGAGTAAGCTGCAAGCACCCTTTACCCCGCTTAATATCGCCATCTTAACGGTTTCTGACAGTCGTACTCTTGCAGAAGATACTTCAGGGCAATATTTGGTCGACCAATTGACCGCAGCAGGGCACCAGCTGGCAGATCGTCAGCTGATTATTGATGATATTTATAAAATCAGAGCCGTTATCAGCGGTTGGATTGCCGACCCAGATGTGCACGCTATTATCACCACGGGCGGTACTGGTTTTTATATCCGCGACAGTATGCCAGAAGCGGTTGGCGTCTTATTTGATAAATCAGTCGATGGCTTTGGCGAGATGTTCCGCTTAATCTCAAAAGACGATATCGGCATGTCTACCATCCAATCTCGCGCCGTTGCTGGTATGGCAAACGGTACGGGCATCTTCTGCCTGCCCGGTTCATCAGGTGCTTGCCGCACTGCGTGGGAAGGTATCTTACAAGAGCAGCTCGATAGCCGCACGCGTCCTTGTAACTTTGTGCCGCACTTTATGCGTACCAACCCAGGTCACGATTGATTGATGCTGCAAGTTGCAGACAGCTCAACCCAAGCAGATGAACTCAGCTGCTTAGCCGGTATCGTTATTTTAGCAGGCGGCGCCTCCAAACGTATGGGGTCGCCAAAAGCTGAGCTTATATTGCCAACGGGTGAGCGTTTGCTTGATTATCATGTCAGACAAGCGCTTGAATTAAGTGCTGCGATGACGAGCGACCTACCTATTATGATTGCGGATAATGGGCGTGGTTTTAGCGTCCATGCAGACTTAATGAAAAAAGATCTGCAGTCGTCAATTTTTCATATTGGAGATTATCTTTCTAGTAATGATGACAAACAAATTGAAACCGGCGGCGCATTGGTAGCGATTGAGGCAGCGCTGCAATCATTAAAGCGTTTGGCAAATTCAAAGCAATTAACGAAAGAGACAAACTGGCAACAATCTTGGCTGCTGGTCATTAGCTGTGATAGCTTGATTCCTATCAGCGATTTATGGCAAAAACTGCAACCTTATATCACGCAAGCTGACGGCAAGTCTGTCATTTGTCTAACCGATGACAGCCATTTATATCCATTATTAGGTTTATATCGTTTAAGTATTGAGCCTGAGTTAAAGCAGTATATTGACAATGGACAGCGGCAAGTAATGAAATTTATTAAGCCGATTGTGCAACCTGTTCCCTTTACCCAAGCATGGCAAGCGTTAACCAATTTTAATACGCCTAAAGATTTTGCCCGTGCTTGTTTGGCTTTAAACGTCTCATGAACCAAGCGACTTATGAAAAAGTTTATTGAAAAAAACCGACCGTTTAAGAGAAATTTGTTTTCTAAGAGAAATAAAGAATGAATAGTGACAATCCAAAAACCAATAATCAACCAAGCAATCAGTCTGGTTTATCGCATTTAGATAGCGACGGTGATATCACCATGGTTGATGTGAGTGGCAAGACAGCCAGTACCAGAGAAGCGTATGCAAGCGGACAAGTGGTTTTTCCTGCGGACATCTATACGCAAATCAAAGCCGCGGACGGTATGACCAAAAAAGGCAGCATTACTCAAACGGCTCATATTGCTGGTATCATGGCAGCCAAACGTACCCATGACCTCATTCCACTTTGTCACCCCCTGCCCTTGGATAAAATTAGCTTAAGCTTTGCATACGATGATGCCCACCATAGTATTACCGTCACCGCCACGGTGAAAGTCACCCATAAAACTGGAGTAGAAATGGAGGCATTAACCGCCGTTAGCGTCGCTTGCTTAACTATTTATGATATGACTAAAGCCATCTCGCATGACATTGTGATTGATAATATTCATCTTATGAAAAAAACCGGCGGTAAATCCGATTATCAGCATGAGTAAGAATGATTTGAAAAAGTAAAGTTCTGAAAAGCCTACCTTTAGACAGTAAATAACCAGTTTATCAATAAGGGAGATTGCTATGAGCACCTTAGTAGAAAGCAATACAGACTCTAAATTAGAAACCATGATGAATATTAACGTCTTATATTTTGCCAGCTTAGCCGATGAGGCCAATTGCCATGAAGAAAAAATCACGGTGCCACAGTCGACTTCATTGACCGAACTCTATGAGCAGCTGCGCCAAAAGCATCGTTTTAGCCGTCCGCAGTCGGAGCTACGCGTGGCGGTAAATGACTATTTTGCCAAGTGGACGGATGAGATTTATGACGGCGATAGCGTGGTTTTTATCACGCCAGTGGCTGGTGGTTAATTTAACATAGATTTTTATTAACCTACTTATTCATCCTTTTTTATCAATCTACTTTTTATAAGCGCCGTGACTTTTTGCAATGCTTAAAAGTTAAAAATCTCGTTATACAATATTGTTAAATAATAGGCAGAAAAAATGACAGACAACGTACATGGCCAATCTATGAGTATCAAACGTAGCATCGATGAAGCGTACCTCATCGCTGAACGTGATGGTTTTGCGCTGTTAGATACCGATATTGACGAAAGTCGCCTTAAAAAGACGCTCGATAATGACAGCTGCGGCGCCTTTGTCTGCTTTGAAGGCCGCGTACGCAATCATAATAATGCCACGAGTGTTAATCGTCTAACCTACTATGGCTATGAAGATTTGGCCATCAATCAAGGCCGAGCCATCATTGAAGAAGCCAAAAAGCGTTTTGAGATTCTCGATGCCATTGCTATCCATCGCATTGGCGCGCTAGAGATCGGCGATGTGGCAGTTTGGGTTGGTGTGGTTTCTGCCCATCGCTACCCTGCTTTTGACGCTTGCCGCTGGATATTAGATACAATTAAAGCCGATATTCCGGTGTGGAAACAGGAATACTATCAAGATGATTCTTCAAAATGGCTGAGCAATAATGGCTAATTAACGGTTAATTAATGATGACTCACTCAATAACATTGATGAAAAATATGTAGTCGTGATATGCATATCGTTTAGAAAATAATTAAGCCAATAACTATAAATAACTGATGTATACTGCAAAATTATTAATTCTTACTGACTATTGTTCCTTTTTTAAAGTAGAGGATTTAGGTTATGCTATCAAAATCATCAAATGCTCAGCATCAACCCATTACCAATTTGTCTTATTTAAAACGGTCTAAATCGATAGCAATATTGGGCGCATCCGCGTGCTTGGCTTTGACGTTAGGCGCTTGTAGCCAAGAAAACAGCCCTAATGAAACGGCGACCGTTGCAGAAAACGCACCACAGACCACTCAACCTAGTGACGCCATTCGTATTGCTGCCGCCGCCAATTTATCAGACGTATTGCCTGAAATCATCGAAGGCTATAAAAAAGATAAGAACCTGCCCAATCAAGAGATTGAGGTTACCTTTGCTTCTTCAGGTAAACTATATTCGCAAATCACTGCCGGCGCACCTTACGATATTTTTTTAGCCGCCAACCAAGAGTTCCCCGCTAAACTGGTCGATGAGATGTTTAAAGGTGACAGCAGCCATACGCCGTTTACCTATACTCAAGGTCAACTCTCTATTTATAGCGCGACCAAGCCGGTTGATAGCTTGAATCAGAGTACACTGACGGAGCTATTAAAGCATGATGACAAAACGAAAATTACTATTGCCAACCCTGAGCTTGCGCCTTATGGCGAATCTGCCAAGGCTTATTTACAAGCACAAAATCTTTACGACTCTCTAACGGCACAAAAGCGCATCATCCAGGCGGAAAATATTGGCCAAGCTTTTCAATATGCGCACACGGGTAATGTCGATTATGGCTTTGTCGCTCAGTCGCAGGTGACCGCCATCAAAGCGACGCCCGAGCAATTTTATATTTTACCAGCCGACTCTTATCCTGCTATCCTGCAGGACGGTATCGTTATTACCGATATCGCTAGCGCAGCAGATTTTACCGATTATCTGCGCTCGCCTGCTGGACAGGCTTATTTTGCTAAAGCAGGTTATTTGGCTGTTAAGTAGCTTGTTTGTAGCAATCTATCGAGAGAATAAGTACGGCTTAGGTTTGCTCAAGTGAATACTTTAGCCCTTTGATAAGCTTGCCTGCGTGAAATAAGTGAAATGTGACATAAGTGACACGTTATCAAGGCAAGCGATCTATAAATAAAGTAGCAGCATAAATAATGTCCTATCAGCGGCGCACTGGATAAAAGGTAGATAGATAATCACGCTATGATGTCCCAGTTTCTTATCTCAGACATGCTGCTGCCGGTATGGGTAAGCATCAAGCTTGCCAGCATTACCACCCTTTGCTTATTGTTATTTGCAACGCCACTCGCCTATTGGCTTGCCAAGCCTAGCCGCGGAAATGTCGTTGGGCGTATAAAGATTCTATTGATGGGCATTATTGCGATGCCTCTTGTTTTGCCGCCTACCGTCATTGGTTTTTATTTATTATTATTACTCAGCCCGAGCGTCGGTATTGGACAATGGCTTATCGAGCATAATATCAGCCCTTTGGTTTTTACCTTTGAAGGGCTGGTAATTGGCTCTATCATCTACTCCCTGCCCTTTTATATTCAGCCCGTCTATGCTCAGTTTTTGCGTATTCCCCAAAGCGTGATGGAAGTGGCAAGCTTATTAGAGCCTAGCCGTCTTAGACGTTTTATAAAAATTGTCCTACCGCAAGCGCGCATTGGCATCATTCTAGGCAGCTTAATCAGTTTTGCGCATACCATTGGCGAATTTGGCGTGGTACTGATGATAGGTGGCAGCATTTCAGGTGAGACCAAGGTTGTCTCTATTGCGATATATGAGCAAGTAGAGGCGCTAAATTATGAAGCAGCGCACCTGATGTCGGGGATTCTTATTATTATGGGGGTTATTATGGTGGCGCTGATTGCTGCTGTCAGTCGGCTTAATCAGCGCCCATAAGCACTTGTTTTATAAACCCCTAACAAGTCAAATTTCTTTCTTTAAGCAATCAAACTTCTGGCTTACGGCTTTTTTTCGCCAAATCCAAATCGTTGGCATAAGCAAATAAAGCCGGCGCACCACCAGTATGCCAGAATAAAACGCTGTCAGTTTTCTTAATCTTCCCCGTACGAATCATATCGATAAGCCCGCCCATCGCGCGACCAGTATAAACAGGGTCGACCAATATCCCTTCTGTTTGCGCCGTTAAAGCAATCGCCTCATTTTCTAATGCGCCCACTACGCCATACCCTTCACCAACATAATCAGAGTTAAGAAACAAGTCTGACTCGGTAAATTCATAATCTATATTGATTAATTTTGCCGTATTATTAGCAAGCGCCAAAGTATATTGATCAAAGGCGACTTTATCGGTTTCGCCTTTATCAATATTAATACCGACGATTTGATAAGGTGAGTTAAAGATTTTGTTGCCAAGCATTAGGCCTGCTTGCGTGCCGCCAGAGCTTGAGGCAAACACGATGTGGGTCAAGGAGAAGCCCATGCTTTGACGCTGCGATTCTAGCTCTTTAAACGCCTCTACAAAGGCTAACGCCCCAAGCTCGCTTGAACCACCGTACGGCACCACGTAGACGTTTTTACCTTGGTAGGTTAATTGCTCAACGATGCGAGGAATATCCTCGCCTTTGCGATGATTGCCTGCCCAGTGGATATGGCAACCAAACAGCTTATCTAGCAAGAGATTCCCATTTGCCTGCTCCGGCTCTTCGCCGCCTAAGACTAAATGACACTCCAGTCCTAAGCTTGCCGCCGCTGCTGCTGTCTGACGGCAATGGTTTGACTGTATCGCGCCCGCAGTGATGATGGTATCGGCACCTTTGGCGAGCGCGTCACCGAGGATAAATTCAAGCTTACGAGTTTTATTGCCACCCAATGCCAGCCCCGTATTGTCATCTCTTTTCATATAGATTTTGGGACCGCCCAAGGCTGCACTCAATCGTTTCAGCTCAACCAGAGGGGTTGGAAAAAAGCCTAGCAGCTCTCTAGGTATGTGGTTATATTCCATGTTATTTTCTATCCCTATTATCAATAGCCATGTAGAAATTATCTGTTAGCACAGCATACAATAGAAATATAAGTCACGCCGCTACTATTTAAAACGAGCAGACACAAAAAAACCTCAAACAATCTAATGTTTGAGGCGAAACTTGCTTAAACTCGAGAGTTTAAATTCGTTTTAAATATGGCGCAGCGGACGGGACTCGAACCCGCGACCCCCGGCGTGACAGGCTAGAACCACTAAACCATCTAAAATAATCTTAAAGTATACTAACCTGTAGTACTATATATATCAAGAGATTTAATCAATAAATAGCTATGACGTTTAGCGCAATTTAAGACATTTTATATGAGCTATATACCTTATTTTGGTCACTAAAAATGTGTAATTATTCAACATCTACAGTTAATAAATGTTGAATAATTACACTTAAATTTTTATGTTCATTATTTAGATTACCGTTTTTAAATTATTTATCTATTAAAACTATCTGGAAAATCAGCTTCTAAAGTTTAAGTAATGGTCTATCAAGTTCAGCCACCAAGCCACCCTTTATCTAATTATCTGATCGGTAATATTCGCGTTAGGATAAACAAATACAGTACCGCCAAGATAAAGCTCATCTCCAATTTCATAAGACTTTTCTTCAAAGGTAAGAGTATCTGTATCCGCATGCTAAGAAAAAGAAGTGACAGCTAGCACCAGTAAACAAGTATTTTGGTCGTCACCTCATTGTCTCTAGATATAGCAAGACAGTTATTAACAACTGCCAAATATCCAGAACCCATAGCCGTGAATCGGCCATCATATTTAGTGGGAAACCAAGTGGCAATTTGCAACGACTGCTTAACTTCTGTAACGACTGGTATGTCTGTATGAACAACTTGAAGACTCTCTAAGCTCTGAGTAGCGCGCCCTGAAAGTAATAGGAGGGCTAAGAGTGCGGTGAGTAAAAGGGGATGATCTGGCAATGGTGCTCCTAAACTTTTAAGACTGTATTCACATGCACGTATAAGCAAGATGTCGGATTGAACGCTTAACTGGTGCATGAATACACCTGTATCCTAATTGGATTACCTGAAATTAAGGCTTATTCACTTGCCCTAAAAACAATATCGCATTGGTTTTATTGTCTTTAATCACAAACATAAATGGATGATCGACTTTAAACTTGATGGTATTCATAGAGTAGCCGAGAGACATAGGCACAATTGAAATACTGGTACTTGCTGCTGCTTTAGTACCTTTTTCATCGACCTCAATCACTGCTTTATGAGCGATAGCGTCCACAGATAATGATAGATCTTGACTGAATAAACCAAAGTCCGCATCGCTGCCAAAAGCTTTTGTCATGCCCATGTTCGCTAATAAGCTATTCATTCCGTAGTTTTCTTCTAGCTTAAATTTCGGTAGATCGAGTATGATTTCCTGATTTACTAAATTACTATTCCACTGGCTAATCTGCTTGGCGCTTAGCGTACCTACTAACCTCTGCATAGCAATCTTATCTTTTGCTTTTGGTAATACCACTAACATAGACAGCTCATCACCTTTGTAAGGCAACTGTACCACTTGCACCTGCGCATCTTCTGTATAGGCATAAGGCGCTTGCTCATGCATCATATCGACATCAATGATAGACCCATCAAATTTATTGAAGGGGCGTTTTTCGCTAGGTGCAAAAGTATTTTTCCAATCCCCTTTAAAGTACACCGCATTGGTCAATACAGTGACTGTATCTGCATCGATACTACTTGCTGGCAGCACTTCAGGAATCATCTGCTGAGTATATTTAGCAATGGTTTTATTAATGGTCTGACGTGAAGGTTCAGGACTGTTTTTAAAATCAAGGTTGGTGACTTTACCACTGTAATAACGCTGTACAGTATCCAAGTAGTTTTGGTTGGGACGCAACCCTTGCTGTATCCATAAATCGTTGGCTGTAGCCAGTTGATAATTAGGGTTTGGTTTGTTGAACTGCTCATGTAGTGCCGCACTATTCGGATTTAGAACGTTCAGTGAGGGATAGTGAAAAGTCCTCTGTATTTGCGCTTTTGTTTCCCCTTCCGCTGCGGCATACAGCATTGCCATCGAAGTAGATAAGCTATACGGTGAGAAAAATACGTTTTTATCTGCTTGCTTATTCTGCTCATTTATCTGCTGATACATATCAATAGCAAATTGATTATTGGCAGTGACGACTTGCGCGATACCCTCTGGTGTTGAGATCAACGCCTTTACCTCAGTCAGAGGTACTTGGTTGCTAAGAGTTCGCGGACTAGGAGTAACCATGTCTGTGACAGTACTCACTGTGTTATTTCTTATAGTATTGTCGCAGCCACTAACAATCAATAACAGGCTGCTGATTGCCAATACACTCACTAACTGGCTATTTTGCATAGCTTACTCACTACTTATTCAAAATTAAGATGATGCTATTCTAGTATCATCTCTATACAATCGTTTAGACTAGTTTGGTAAGCGCACTATATTTCCAAGGCGAATTAGTAGCTTTAATAGCAGACAGCTTAATAGTAGATACCTGTATAGGAAACTAATTATCGAGCGTTAAAAATATAAGAAATCATTAACAAACTTAGCAAAGGTAAATGTCTCATGGCTACGATAACTGCAAAAATCTCATTTATACTTTTTTTACCCAGCGCTTTATGGTTAAGTGGCTGCTCATCCCAAGATACTAGAGCCACTATCACGCCAATTGAACCTGCACAAGCGATTGACAGTCAAATTAAGGACTCTAAAGCAACGTCTGCTTATGGCGACCTCAATGGCGTGGAATTAGTGAAGGACAACCGAGACCCTAAAGATATTCCAGAGGCGGTATTAATTGGTCCTGCTCAGGCTTTAGCCATAGACTCCAAGCATTATGCAATGGCATACGGTGTCAATCATACCGAAGCCATGCGTCAGATGTTAATCCAGCATGATAATGAAGAGCAGAGAGAGGCACTACGAAAAGAATTCGGCGATAGGATAGCGAGCACGGGCTTAATCACTGATCCTGAGTATGGCATTTTGGTAACGTTAACAGGGACTGGTAAGCCACCGCCTGATCGTATCGTATATCGTCCAGCCGATACCCTTAGTGAGCGTGAGACTGTCGCTCAAGCCTATAAAACGATGACACCAGAGGGTATTACACTAACTCAAGCTGAAGTTGATAAGGCAATGGCGCTCATCGAATTACCAACACGTTTTATCGTTAGGTTTGAGGTTAATCCAGCAGCCAAAAACCTAACCGAGGCTGAAAACCAGCTTATGTATGAACGCTCGAAAGCGCTGAATAAACGTATAACTATGATTACAGGTATAAGTTATCGTAGTGATGAGGGTGTATACGTGATTTATGTTCATAAGGATGATGCTAAGTCTGCTGGGCTCAACGAAGAGAAACTTAAAAAAATTGGCGAAGAAGTGATGAAAATGCCAGTTAGGATTGAGTGGGAAAATGGGTATGCCACGGAGTCTCTAGGCGGTGCATAATTTTCTATAAGTAGAAGACTTAATATTTATCTTACTCTCGTGTCAAAAAGATTTCTGATCTTATCGTTAGCGAACCTAACTAGAAGGATATACGCTACGTACACTAGTGTAGATTATTTTAATAAACTTGGAGTAAGTATCATTGTTCCTTAATTTTAAAGCACCTATGATCTTATCATTCCTGATAATGTCTTCTTGCTCTCAGTTTAATTCTGATTCAAAACAGGAGCAGATATTAGACGAAGAGCCTATGAATGGCAAAATTTTTGAGACAGCTTTATATAGCGGAAACCTTAACTTTAATGAAAATTGCATAATAGTAAGACCTAAAGGAGAAAAAGGTATTCAGTTAGCAATACTGGGAAATAAAGTTATATCTGACGTTACTAAAAATAGCTTAATGTACAAAGGCAAAAAATACACTGAAGGGGATTACATCCAAGTAAGTGGAGGAGGCGTTGTCAATGATATTTCTACATTTAAGAAAGAACATAATCTTGATGAATGTTTTGGTCTAGAAGTTTTTATACCAAATTGAGCTTTTCCCAAACTTTGTGTAACTGCTATTTGCTAACAGGGTATAAGCAGTTACACAAAGTTTGGGAAAGTCTCAATAACCTAGTCTCTACTCATCCTCTGTCCTTATACCCAAGTTTTTACAGCCCAATTGATATCCATTGTCACAAGCCTTGGAAAAGTACTTTTTCGCTATAACTGTATTTCGACGTACGCCTATGCCATTAAGATACATCATGCCAAGGTTATATTGAGATCTAGCATCTCCTTGATTGGCGGCTTTTAGATACCACTTACCGGCTTTAGCATAATCCTGAGGAGCACCTTCGCCATAGCTATAGATTGTTCCAAGTTGGTATTGGGCAGGAACATATTCTTGGTCAGCGGCTTTTGTATACCACTCGATAGCTTTAGGATAATCCTGACGTACCCCTTTACCCTCGTAGTAAGCGTTACCAATGTTGAATTGAGCCTCAACATCGCCTTGGTTAGCTAATTTCTGCCACGCCTCAACGACTTTGGCATCATTTTGACGCACACGCTCGCTTTTTCGATGTGGTACGCCATTGATGAATTTCCTTGGTCCAATTCCTTGGTTAACAGCTTTTATGCTCCACTCTTTATGTTTATCGTAGTCTTCACTTGTACCTGTGCCATCGTAATTGTAGTAAGCCCAAGCAAGTTCGTATTGGGCCTTAGCATAGCCTTGGTTAGCAGATTTCGTGAACCATTCAATAGCTTTAGAGTGATCCTCATCTACCCCTTCGCCATCGTCGTACATGATTGCAAGGTTATATTGAGCAAGATCATATCCTTGGTTGGCAGATTTTGTATACCACTCAATGGCTTTAGCGTTATCCTCGCGTGTACCTTCGCCCTCGTCATACATTACTGCAAGGCTATATTGAGCCTCAGCATCGCCTTGATTAGCTTGTACTGCAATGTCTTCAAATTCTTTTTCAATAGCTGATTTTACGGCTGAAACTACGTTTTGAGAACTACTTATTTGAGTAACAATGGCTTTATGACACCCTGTCAGCAGAATGCCAGTCAGTAAAAATGTTGCTAGCCTTTTTTTCATAGCTGTTCGTCCTGTTCGTTAATCAAGATAACACTACAATTTATCATTTACATGCCTATCGTGATGATCTTAAATACATTATTGGATAGTCTTATTAGGTATACCCTAAAAATGATAACAGCATTACCTTTTTATTCTATAGGGGCTACATCCTCAGTAGCATAGCCATCGTAAAATTTTATACGTACTGGTGATTTCATAACTTCTTGACCGATTTTTTTAAGTTGTTCTGGTGTGAACCCTGCTTTTTTTGAATCATCCTCATGCACGTCTATAACAAATAGCCCTTCATCTTCCTTATAACCCATACCTACTAGCATTGGAATACGTTTACGTAATTCTTCATATCGCGCTGCATAGTTGTCTTTTTGTTCTTGAGTGAGTGGCTGGGATTTAGAATTATCGATAAATTTAACTTTAATGGCAGTTGGTTTTTCGATAAGAGATACAGCATTGTCGATATCTGCCTGCGTGATCATAAAGCCTTCTGCACTCATTTTTTTATCCGCTTCTGACAATATAATGGGTTTACCTTCTAATTTATCAGCGTCACGATATATGATGCGATCAGGTGGCGCACCATCACCAAATAGGCTTACGATGAGCGCAAACTCTGGCTCATTAGTGAATCCAGCATCGTCCAACCTATCAGAAAATTCTTTTTTGATAGCATCAATCTGCTCTTGGGCATCATTCATGACAAGCATACGGCGCATTGCTTCAACATGGCTAACCTCATATGCTCGTGCATAATGCTTTGCATCTATGGCTAATGCTTGAGCTTTACTCATAGGGGCAACTTGGGTCTCTTTGCTGTCCTGAGCAACGGTAGAAATAGGAATAACTTCTATCGTTTTATCCTCCTTGGGAATTTTAGAGACAATATCAATACTGCTGTCTTCTGTCGATGTACAACCACTAAGCAAGCTACTAGTAATAAGTAGCGTAGCTAGTGTTTTATTCATTTTATGCTTTGTCATAGTAGATCTTCCCGAGGTATGTTAATACCATTCATTAACCAGATTTTTTCAGCTTTACAAGTCGCTAAAGGTGGGTTTTTCCAATCACTGGCAAATGAAGCCATATTTTTATAGTCAGCTTGTGAGCCACCTACTAAAACAGTATCACCAATTTCAAAAATAAATTCATTGATATCGGATATCGTAAAAGGGTCTTGAGTCCAGGTAATATGTGGGCTACTTACAACGAGTAAGAGGTCATCCATATATAAACAGCCATTCTTTGTGTTCAATACCCCATGAGCCGCAGCGGCATCACCCATATCCGAATCAACATCAAGGGCAGTCACATACACCGTTTGCTGCTTGCGCGTGGGTGCTTCGTTTTCAGTAGGTTTGTTGGCAGCACTCTCATCTTCCACTTTAATAGTTTGGGCATTATGATTAGTATTCGTCATTTCAATGACAGGATCGCAGGCTATAACGGATATCAACAATATCGGCACCATATACCATTTAAATTTTGGTTTCATTATTCGCTCTCTTAAGGCTTATTCACCTGACCCAAAAACAATATCGCATCGGTTTTATTGTCTTTAATCATAAACATAAACGGGTGATCGGCTTTAAACGCGACTGGTGGATGCATAGAACCAGATATGTCTACGGCAACGACGCCTGTCGCTGCTGCCGCCTCTGTTCCTATTTCATTAACATCGATCACTGCTTGATGATGAATATCGTCAATGGCGATGGGTGAGCTATCTGCAAACACGTTAAACTTAGCTTGATTCCCAAACGCGCTTGGCATGCCCATATCCGTCAGCACTGCCTTCATCGGGTAGCCTTCATCTATCTTAAACTTTGGTAGATTCAGAAGAATATCTTGCTGCTTTAGACGTTTAGTCCAATCGGTGATTTGTGTCGTCGATAAATTCTTGATGAGCGTCTGCATGGCTAACGGCTCCTTTGACTTTGGTAAAACCACTAGCATCGATAATTCAATTCCCTTATAAGGCAGCTCAACGACTTGTACTTGCTCATCTTCGCTATACCTAAATTCAGTATTCTGGAACATCATATCTACATCACTGCTTGTGCCATTGAAATAATGAAAAGGCATATCACCACTTACCCAGAAACGACTGCTCCAATCCGCTTTAAAATAAACCGCATTGGTCAATATCGCCGAGGTACTTGGCTGGGTACTCTCTTTTGATAGCAGTTCAGGAATCATCTGATTGGTATGTTTGGCTATCTTCTCATTAATCATTTGACGAGACGTTTCGGTGTTGTTTTTAAAATCAAGCGTATTGACCTGCCCACCATAGTAGCGTTTTACCGTATCGATATAGGCTTGGTTGGGAGTACGGCCCTGTTGCAGCCATAAGTCATTAATGGTGTTCAATTTATAGTTTGGGCTGGGTTTGTTAAATTGATTATAGAGGGCGGCACTGTTTGGATTCAGGATGGGTAAAGACGGATAGTAAAAGGTTTTTTGAATTTGCGCTTTGGTGTTCCCCTCCGCTGCGGCATAGAGCATGGCTATAGCACTGGTTAAACTATAAGGTGAGAAAAATACGTTAGCATCCACTTGCTTTGATTGACCATTTAGCTGTTGATACATGGTCACTGCGAATTGGTTGTTAGCGTTAACTACTGCGCTTATACCTTCAGACGTTGAAGCAGAGTCGTCTGCAGCAGTATGGTCATCTTTACTATCGGCTTTAGAGTCCGGCTGCTCTTTAGTCTTGTCTGGTAAGGAAGGTATATTGGTGACTGGTTGGGCGGCTTTGGTGTTTACCAAGCTATTATTACAGCCAGTAGTGGCCAACAATAAGCCACTAAGGGCAAGACTACCGACGATATGCTTGTTCGTCATAATTTTGATTGGGTTGTTGTTATTCATAATGTTTTATACTTTTGATATTTGAATGATGCTTTGATTATATACAGGGAGGTAAACTTATTTAGTAAACATATGCTAACAAATTTTGAGATAATAGATGAATCAGCAATAAGCGTATGAGGCGTTGATGAAAAAAATTGTGTTGAAATGGCTGGTTATACTAGCGGTAATGGTTTCCGCAGTTTGGATATTTTTAGATATCGTAAGCGTGAAAGAGACCAAGTCATTTAGTAGCAGTGACGGTGATATTCTCAATAGCCATGCGGCCGATAAAATTTCCAGCTTTCTCACGATCTTTAGTAACCAAGGGAATGAAAAGGAAATATTCTATGAAAAACTTGATAAGCTGGGAAACGTTAATCATGAATTAGACGAAAATGTAGAAGCAGTAGAAGATAAGACCTCTGAAGACAAGTAAGGCTTTGGGAAGTAGTGTTTATTTGTGACGGTGTAAACGTACTTAATTAACTCACTCTATATTTTAATATTCTTAGATTAACACATGAAGT
>NZ_DJUD01000037.1:0-17154 GCF_002439405.1 Psychrobacter sp. UBA6291
CATGAATAATGTCCATTACACCAAATTCTTAAAGATCTGCCTCATTATTAGTTTTACGAGCATTATCAATCCCTTATCAGCATATTGTCATGATGTTTTTATAAACTTTAAGTGTTTATAGATATCTTGATAAAAGAAGCGGATAAAAATGCGCTCATAACGGATTGCTTATGCCTTCATACATCAGATGTATGATTAACTGGCAACGCCCATCTCAATAATTGTAGCGCTTATTTTAGTGGCTGCAAAAAGGTTACCTATTATGTCCACTCTCGAAACTCCTATCCAACATATCCCAGCACAGACTGCTAAAAAGCCTGCCAATAGCATCAAGCTTGTCGATGAAGCACAAGCAAAAACCAACTTATTGGGCATGACGCAAGCACAACTGGCCGATTATTTCAAAAGTATTGGCGAAAAGCCGTTTCGTGCGACGCAAGTGATTAAATGGATTTATCAGCATGGGGTGACCGATTTTGAGCAAATGACCAATTTGAGCAAATCCTTGCGTGATAAATTATCAGCCCATGCTTGTGTCACGCCGCCAAAAGTGATTCATCGTCAGTATAGCGATGATGGTACGCGTAAATGGGTCTTTGAAGTCACGGGTGGCTCATTGGTCGAGACGGTATTGATTCCGGCCGATGATAGCAAACTAAACGGCCGTAAGACTCTTTGTATCTCCTCACAAGTCGGCTGCGCGCTAGACTGTAGTTTTTGCAGTACTGGTAAGCAGGGTTTCGAGCGTGATTTAACCGCTGCTGAAATTATCGGCCAATTATGGGTGGCGAATGCTTCTTATATGAGCGATGACAATGACAGTTTGGAAAACGTTGACCATAGTTTATGGGAAAATAACGTCACCAACGTCGTGATGATGGGCATGGGTGAGCCTTTATTAAACTATAAACCCGTGGTTGGCTCAATGGAGCTGATGCTAAGCGATCATGCTTACGGTCTATCAAAACGCCGTGTGACGCTATCGACTTCAGGTGTGGTACCAAAAATGTACCAATTGGCGCAAGATATTGATGTGGCATTGGCGATATCCTTGCATGCACCAAACGATGAGTTGCGTAACGAGCTGGTGCCGATTAATAAAAAATACCCATTAGATGAGCTGATTGCCGCGGCAAAAAACTATGTTTATGATGTCAATCCGCGTCATAAAAAGCATGTCACGATTGAATATGTCATGCTTGATGGCGTCAATGATAGCAATGAGCACGCTCATCAGCTAGTGGCATTATTAAAAGATTTGCCAAGTAAGATTAACCTGATTCCGTTTAACCCGTTCCCGCATGCGCCGTATGATAAATCGAGCAATAACCGCATTCATGCCTTTAGCGATATTTTAAGCCAAGCGGGTTTTGTGTGTACCATTCGCCAAACGCGCGGTGATGATATTGATGCCGCTTGTGGTCAATTGGTTGGACAAGTGGCGGATAGAACGCGCCGCTCAGCCGCTTGGCAGCAGAGTATTAAAGATCGAGAAACTGTTTAATGCCTTTTTTATTGTCTAAAGTTAGGAAGTTAGGATTAAATATTTTCTGATTGACAAGTGAGTAGGTAAGGCAATGAATTGAATTGCTTAACTGTCGTTTTTATCTCACAACGGTAATAAAATGTAGTTAAAGGCATCAATAACAAAGAGCAGTACAATTAATATCAACTAAATTGTACTTATGGGTGCTAAATCCATTAAACTGATGCCTCGATGATCGAACGCATTGACCCACAGTTTTATGATGGCGGCTATGATGACTTTAAAAACTCTTTGTCAGTTCAAATATCAAACCTTACTTTCTCAACCAGCGCAGCAATCAGCTGTCAGTATTGCCCAAACGCGCGGCGCAAACGTTATTTTGTTAGCCAGTGCGCTAAGTGCTTTGTTGTTAAGTGGTTGTCAAAGTACGACGACCACAGACTTGATTGGTAATGCACCTTATCAAACGTCGACGCGACCGAGCGACAATCGCAATTTGGATCAGCAAGAAATTGCTCGCGTTCGCACGTCACTTGCTGCACAATATATCCGCAAAAATGAGCTCGATGCCGCCCAGCGCCAACTTGAAAAAGCCTTTGCTGCTGATAGCCGTTATGCGCCCGCCTATGATATGATGGGCATTTTGTTGCAGCAAGAGGGCAGTCGCCTTAATCTTGCGAAAGCCGATCAATACTTTAAAAAAGCCATTATGCTAGATAAAGATTTTGATCAAGCGCACAATAATTACGGCGTTTATTTGTCGCAAATGAAGCGCTATAAAGAGGCGGCGGAGCAGTTTGAGATTGCAGGGGCGGCGCTTGGCTACGAAGGCCGAATTGGGGCGTTAGAGAATTTAGGGCGTACCTATCTTCAGCTCAATGATCATCCAGCCGCTGCCAAAGCATTTTTACGCGCTTTAGATGGCAACCGTAATAGTGTGATTGCGCATATTGAACTGGTTGATTTGCTACTTGAGCAGCAACGTGTACAGCAGGCTCAAAGGCTTTATGATGAAACCTTATTACTGGTACAAGGGCAGGGCATTAGCCCGCGTCTGCTATTACAGGGTATCAAACTTGCCGCGGCACAAAATAACATAGCAACGCGCCAGCAATTGGCTCAGCAGCTTTTATCCGCTTATCCACTAAGCGATGAAGCAAAACAACTTAAGATTTGGCTTAATAATCCAGAGGCACCATGGAAATGACCACCCCATCATCAAACACACAATCTAACGCTCAGGGATCATTTGGTGCCATGTTGCAGCAAGCCCGCAAAACCAAACAAGTCAGTTTAGAAGAGGCTGCTGCCGAATTATTTATTTTAAAACGTCATTTACAAGCGCTCGAAAATGAGAATTTTGCGGATTTACCACAAGCGGCGTTTGCACGCGGTTTTGCGATTAACTACGCCAAGTTTTTGGGTTTGGATCCCGTAAAAGTAGCGAGCAGCTTTGATGCCGCTTACCCTAATGAGCTAAAAGCGCGCGCTCCTCAGAATATTGAGTCGCCACTACGCCCGATGGGTACGTTGCAGCGCGATACTCACAATCGCATTCGTTTTAATCCCTTATTAATCATCGCCGTGATTGGCGTTATTATTTTAGCGATTTTCTTATTTCGCATGGTGTCTAACGCCAGTAAAGACAATAATGAGCAGCCAGTAACGACCAGCGAAGATATCTCAGCACTAGAGCAAGCGCAAGGCGCAGCGATTGATGTTGATAGTAATGGCGTTGGTGCGTCTGGCTCGGCGCTGAATTTGGGCGGTGAAAGTACAGCTGCCGCTACGCTCGACGTGAAGCTGACCGATGCCGCTGTTGTGGTGATTACCGATGCCTCGGGTAGCAATCTGATGAATGGCTCGCAAACTGCTGGCGATTATAAGTTATCAGGTACACCACCTTTTAACGTACAGATTGATAATGTCAAAAATGTCAGCTTAATGCTTAATGAAGAAGCGGTGGCGTTAGACAGTTATGCTACAGGTACGCAGGCCAGTTTTGAGCTTGCACCTTAATATTTAACAGCTATTAAACTTAACAAAACGATTGTTCTTAACAAGCTGTTAGCGTTAAAAGTAATGTTGGTTTCCAAGTTTCAGTTTTAATTCGTTCCAGTTTGTTCTAATGAAAGGGTTTGTCTATGTCAACGTCAGCGCCTATTAACCGTCGTCTTACCAAAAAAATATATGTTGGTGATGTCGCAATCGGCGGCGATGCACCGATTAGTGTGCAAAGCATGACCAATACCGATACTTGTGATGTAGAAGCGACCGTTGCCCAAATTGAGCGCTGCGTCGAAGCGGGTGCGGATTTAATGCGCGTGTCGACACCGACGATGGACACCGTCAACGCTTTTGCCGAGATTCGTAAGCGCGTCAGCGTACCCCTTATCGCCGACGTACATTTTGACCATAAAATCGCCCTAGCAGTTGCGGCAGCGGGCGCTGATTGTTTGCGTATTAACCCAGGTAATATCGGTAGCGACGCCAAAGTACGCGAAGTGGTTGCTTGCGCCAAAGATTATAATATTCCGATTCGTATTGGCGTTAATGCAGGCTCATTAGAAAAAGACATTCAGCGTAAATATACCGAGCCAACTGGCGAGGCGATGCTTGAATCAGCGATGCGCCATATTGATATTTTGGAGCGTTTAAACTTTGATCAATACAAAGTATCGGTAAAAGCCAGTAATGTATTTTTGACTTTAGATGCCTATCGCCTGATTTCTGCGCAGATTGATAATCCTTTGCATTTAGGCGTCACTGAAGCGGGCGTGTATCGTACTGGCGCGGTGAAATCTGCCATTGCCTTAGGCGGGCTGTTATTAGACGGCATCGGCGATACCATTCGTATCTCTTTAGCGGCAGAGCCAGAAGAAGAAATTAAAATCGGCTTTGATATTTTGAAGTCGCTCAATATTCGCTCAAACGGCGTTAACTTTATCGCTTGCCCAAGCTGCTCACGCCAAGAGTTCGATGTGATTAAAGTAATGACCGCATTAGAGTCGCGTTTAGAAGATATCCGTGAGCCGATGAATTTGTCGGTGATTGGTTGTAAAGTAAATGGTCCGGGCGAAGCAAAAGAAGCGGATATTGGTATTGTTGGCGCGGCACCAAAATCATTGGTCTACCGTATGGGTGAAAAAAGTCATTTGATTGATACCAATAATTTGGTTGATGAAATCGAAGGCATGGTACGTGCGCATGCCGAAGATTTGGCAAAAAAACGTGAGAATGAAATCATTCGCGTAAAATAAGTCGTCACCCTGATGTATTTTCTGATTAAAATAAAGCGCGATTATTAATAAAAACCGTCATTACCAATAAAAAGTATTAGAGATAGCTTGTTAAAAATTTAAGGATGCGACCGTACTATGATTAAAGCAATCAAAGGGTTTAATGATATTTTGCCTGAGCAGTCCGCAAAATGGCTGCACTTAGAGTCGATATTGGCAGATGTATTGGGCAGATACGGTTATGAGCATATTCGCTTGCCTATTGTAGAGCAAACCGACTTGTTTGCCCGTGCTATCGGCGGCGCAACCGATATCGTCGAAAAAGAGATGTATAGCTTTACCGATAAGTCTGAGCCACCAACGCCATTGGCATTGCGCCCAGAAGGCACGGCAGGGTCAGTACGCGCGGTCATCGAGCACAATTTACTGCGCGGCGATACGCCAAAGCTTTGGTATATAGGTCCGATGTTTCGCTATGAGCGTCCACAAAAAGGTCGCTACCGCCAGTTTCATCAATTGGGTGTCGAAAGTTTTGGTAGTGCGCTACCAGATGCTGATGCCGAGCTGATCGCTATGACGCATTTGATGTGGCAAGAGCTTGGTCTAAAAGATGAGATGCGCTTAGAGCTTAACAGTTTGGGCGAGCTTGATGAGCGTCATGCTTATCGCGAAGCATTGGTTGCATATCTAACTGATAAGCAAGAGCAGTTAGATGAAGACAGCAAACGCCGCCTGACGACCAATCCATTACGTATTTTAGACAGTAAAGAGGCGAGTACCCAAGCGCTATTGGCAGAGGCGCCAAAGCTTGCCGAGTTTTTGGGTGCCGAAAGTAAAGCGCATTTTGAACAAGTACAAGCGTATTTAACCGCACTTGGGATTGAGTTTGAGATTAATCCGCATTTAGTACGTGGACTTGATTATTATAATAAAACCGTATTTGAGTGGGTTACTGATAAGCTTGGTAGCCAAGCGACCGTTTGTGCCGGTGGCCGTTACGATGGTTTGGTTGGTCAGTTAAAATCTATCGGCACCTCTGATGATAAAGCAGTAAAATCTGAGCCAGCCGTTGGTTTTGCGATGGGACTTGAGCGCTTATTACTGCTTATCGACGCTGTATCACCGATAGCAGAGTTGCCCGCTTGCGATATTTTTGTGGTTGCCCATCCAGAAGTTTATAGTGCGGGTATCAGTTATGCACAAGCGCTGCGTTATAGCCGTCCTGACCTACGCGTAAAAATGGCGAGCGCAACCAGCTTAAAAGCGCAAATGAAAAAGGCTGATAAATCGGGCGCGGCGTTGACAGTGATTATCGCTCAGCAGGAACTCGATGATAATACCATTAGTATCAAAGACATGCAGACGGGTGAGCAAAAAACAGTCGCGCAAGACTGGTTGTCAACTAAAGACAACTTCGTTCGTTAATAAGCGATTGTGGTTTTAGCATTAAAAATTTCATATCAATTTTATCAGGTAAAAATATATGGCTCTGACACCCAATTCGCCAAATGCAGACAATTCAATGCAAGCGTTAAAGCAATATGGCAGCTATATTGTCACTGCGATTTTATTGGCGTTAGCAGCCTATTTTGGCTGGACGTATTGGCAAAACAACCATGCGCGCGTCGATACGGTGGCCGCCGACCATTACGCCGATATTCAACGTTTAAATGAAGAAGTTAGCCTCGCATCACAAAACCCAGACTTAGAAGCAGAAGCGCAAGCGTCACTGACTGAAAGTCGTAAAAAGCTAGATAAAGATATTGATGCTCTAGTAAGCACCCATGGTAACTCTGTCTATGCGTGGCAAGCGCTAATGATTAAAGCGCGTCAGCAAGTGGACAGTGATGATTTTAAAGGGGCTGGCGAAACCTTTAAAAAGGCACTGACAATCGATTTGGGTGATGCAGGCTTAGAAGCGATTACCCGTCTGCGCTATGCCAAAACACTATTGGCAGCGGGCGATGCCAATGCTGCTTTAGCTGAAGCTAATAACGATATGCCAAGCTCGTTTGAGGCAAGCCAGCAAGAGCTATTGGGTGATATTTATCTAGCGCAAAACAATAAAGATGCGGCGGTTAAATCTTACAATAATGCTTGGGAATTGTTACGTAGCCGTCAAGAAACGCGTGCAGTATTGGCATTAAAGATGGAAAGTCTCGGTATAGTGCCTGAACCTATTGAGCCGCAAGCTGGACTTATCCAAGAACCTGCTATGCCTGCCCAGCCAGTCGCAGCCGATGGAGAAAATGCGGCAGACAATAATAAGATAGAAGCTGGCGCATAAGCCAGTTGTTAAAAAGATACCAAAACCAAATATTAAAAAAATAGCAAAAGCGCTAATGTGCTAATAAAGAAAAATTGCAACACGATAAAACGTTGTAAAAACCCTTTTAAAACTAAGTAGCGCAGTGAGTTAAAGAGGCAGTATCAATCATAAGTGCTTATTTATTATACTTATTATTGTGTGCCATTTATTTACTGCTAACTAATTTATTCATGATTACTTTATTGGTAGTGAGAACCTATAATGACTCAAGCTATTCGCTCAAACAAAACGATAAACGTTAAGACAATCAAAACGACGGCCATGCATGTCGCCGTCATCGCAGTGATGGCAACGGCAGTCGTTGGGTGTAATCGAGGTATCAAACCAGTCGTCAATGAGCCTGTAAAGTTGGTACAAATTGCGCAGCCAATTAGCGTGCTGCAGCCGGTTTTTAGTACCGATGTTGGCAGCAAAAAAGCCAGTAGTAAAGATCCTCTTAGCTTGCAAGTAGGCTATGCCAACTCGCAAATTGTGACGGCCTCGCGCGGTGGTGATTTGACTGGCTTTGATAGTAAGGGTCAGCGCCTATGGTCAGTCAATGTAGGCGATCAAATTACCGGCGGCGTGGCATTAGACGCCCTTAGTCAGACGGCTATTGTGAGTACACGCAGCGGTTCGGTGATGGCATTTGATAGTGCCACTGGTGCCAAGCGCTGGCAGCAGCAATTAACCGGTACGGTTTTGACGCCAGCGTTAATCAGCAATAACCGAGTAATTTTATCAGCCAATGATGGTTTCTTGCATGGTCTGTCGCTACAAAACGGTCAATCTGTTTGGCAGTTTGCCACCCAAGTACCTCCTATCAGCGTACGCGGTACAGCAGCGCCGACACTGTTAGATGATAAAACTGCACTCCTAGCAACGGCTGATGGTCGCTTACATGCTATTACTATTGATAATGGTCTACCGCAGTGGTCACGCCGCGTTGGCGTCGGATCGGGTAGTAGCGAAGTTGAGCGCATGAGCGATGTCGATGGTATGCCGATTGTTGATAGCAATCAGCTATTTGCCATCAGTTATAGCGGTCAGCTGCTTGGGATTGATCTGGCCTCGCGTCAAGTCATGTTCGTCAATGAGCTTGCCAGCTTAAAGTCACTTGCGGTCAATAATCAGCAAGTTATTGCGACCAGTTTAGACGGTAAGGTGGTCGCTTATAACCGCAGTAATGGCGAAGTGTTGTGGGAAAGTGAAGAGTTGGCTTATCGTCATCTCACCAATCCTGTAATGATTGGCAATTATATTGCGGTTGGCGACTTTGATGGGGTCGTACATTTATTTGACCCTGCAAGCGGTAAAATCGTTAGCCGCGTGCAGACCAAAGGTGCTTTGACCAACTTGCAAGTACAAGGCAGTCTGTTAATGACCCAAAGTACCGCAGGACAAGTAGCGATTTGGCAATTAGCACGCTAATTTTTTGTCAGTGACGGCTTATTTAACCTCCTATTTTTTAAAGCGATGTTTTAAATCAATGTTCTAAAGCAATATTTTAAAACTAGTTGTCAAATAAAGCGTTAACTAAGCATAATGGTATTAGGTTCAAGAAAAACGCTGCTTTGTCAGCGTTTCGTGCCTTGTGTAAATTGCTTGTTTAAATAGTGGCTTTCGCGTACTCTATGCGACCGATAAGTGCTAGGTGTTAATGGTATAAGTTATGATGATTGATTAATAATTATATCTATACGCTTAACCTACCAAACTTTAGACAATATCTTAACCAACACTTATGGCGATTGCTTAAAACAAAAAGCTCACTATTATTTGCCATCGTTTTATCTTTATTTTTTATTTAAATTCGCGGTCGAGTAGCGTTATTATTCTTAATATAAGCGTAAACGCAGCGTCCGCCATTGTACACATCACTGTGTCATTCACTGAGAGTAACCCATGAGTATCAAGCCTGTGGTCGCCTTAATTGGCCGTCCAAACGTCGGTAAATCTACCTTATTTAACCAGTTCACTAAAAGTCGGCAGGCATTGGTTGCTGATTTATCAGGGCTGACTCGTGACCGTCAATACGGTGATGCGACTTATGAAGACAAATCCTTTATCGTAGTCGACACTGGCGGTATTGGCGAAGCTGACGATGGCAGCGGCAACATTGATGACTATATGTCTGAACAGTCGCATACCGCCATTCATGAAGCCGATATTATCGTTTTCGTCGTTGATGCACGTGCCGGTATGATTGGTGCCGATGCTGAGATTGGTAAGTTTTTGCATACCCTCGGCAAGCCTGTTTATGTCGTCGCCAATAAAGTCGATGGTGTACATGAAGCTGCGCCTGCAGAGTTTTATGCGTTAGGTTTAGGTGAGCCGTATCCAATGGCTGCCAGTCATGGGCGCGGTGTCGGTAACTTGTTAGAAGCGTTGACCGCTAACATGCCAACGCAAGAAAATGTCGTCGAGCCAAGAGGGCTAAAGCTTGCGATTATCGGTCGTCCAAACGTTGGTAAATCAACGCTGGTCAACCGTTTATTGGGTGAAGACCGTGTGGTGGTGTTTGATATGCCCGGTACGACGCGCGATAGTATTTATATCCCCTATACACGCGATGGCAAAGATTATGTTTTGATTGATACGGCTGGCGTACGTCGCCGCGGTAAAATCGATGAAAAAGTAGAGAAGTTCTCAGTCATTAAAACCTTGCAAGCGATTGAAGATTCTAACGTAACCATCATTGTGATTGATGCGCACGAAGGCATTGTCGACCAAGACTTAAATATGATTGGTTATGCGCTTGATGCAGGGCGTGCATTGGTAGTTGCTATTAATAAATGGGACGGTCTGACCCAAGATCAAAAAGACTATATCAAGCTTGAGATGGATCGCCGCTTCAACTTTATCCCTTATGTCAAAGTACATCTTATCTCAGCGCTACACGGCACTGGCGTAGGTAATTTATACCCCTCTATCTTACGTGCTTATCAGTCGTCGATGTTTGAGGTGTCAACCAACCGTTTGACGCAGATTTTACAAGATGCGGTTACGGCCAATCCGCCGCCAACGGTTGCTGGTCGCCGTATTAAACTACGTTTTGCTCATATTGGTGGTCATAATCCGCCGGTGATCGTGATTCATGGTAATCAAACGTCTGCGCTGCCAAAAAGCTATCAACGCTATCTTGAAAACCAATTCCGTCAAGTCTTTAAGCTTGAAGGCACACCGCTGAATGTTATATTTAAGCAAAATGAAAACCCGTACGCCAATAAAAGTGATACGCCAACCAAAGCAAAAGCGCAGCAATTACGCCAACGTGAACGCAATCGCGCGCAAAAATTTACCACCAAAGATAAGCCAAGATTTACTAATAAAGATAAAAAGCGTTAATTTTGCCAGATAGTGAGTGTCTTTATTTTTTTAGCAAATAAAGAACATTTTATTTTATCTTTGCTGTTTTTCTATTCTTAGCTTTTTCTGTAGTATAAAATGCCATGATAGCTATATCAGTCGTCATGGCATTTTTTAATTTAACATCTTAGCGCAGAATTCTCCCACCTCTAAGGTGGGGAGATGAATGCGTTGTTGGTAACTACTCCTACAACCTGTTGTATAATAATTATGCAACCAACTAACAATAAATATCTCATGCCAAAGCAGATCCTAAAAGCCCATAAAATCAGGCTATATCCGACTGATGAACAGCAAATATTCTTTGCCAAGTCATTCGGCTGCGCTCGTTTTATTTGGAATAAAATGCTTGGCGATAAAATAGATCACTACAAAACTACGAAGACCACCCTAAACAACACCCCTGCTCAGTATAAAAAAGAATTTGAATGGCTAAAAGAAGTCGATAGCTTGGCATTAGCCAATGTTCAGCAAAATCTAAGAGCTGCCTATAGTAAATTTTTCAAGCAAGGCGCAGGGTTCCCTAAGTTCAAGAAAAAAGGCATTAAAGACAGTTACACCACCAACAATCAAAAAGGATCGGTAGCCGTCACCAGAAACACCATTAAACTACCTAAAATAGGTCACATCAAGGCTAAAATACATCAATCTATTAATGGGCTTATCAAGAGCGCCACTATCAGTCGTACCCCATCAGGTAAGTATTACGTCAGCCTGTTGGTTGAAACCATCGTTGATGAATTACCAAAAACCCACTCTAACATCGGCATTGACTTAGGATTGACAGACTTTATCGTCTTATCGGACGGCAGCAAAGTTGCCAATCCTAAGTTTCTATCGAAGCTGCAAGACAAGCTTGCGCGTGAACAGAAAATACTAGCCAAACGCAGAGCCGTTGCTAAAGCGGATCAACGCAAGTTGTCAGAGAGCCGCAACTATCAAAAGCAAAAAACAAAAGTCGCCAAGGTCTATGAGAAAATAACCAATACTCGCAAAGACTTTCTACATAAACTCTCATTCAATCTCATCAAAAACCACGATGTTATTGCTATTGAGGACTTGAACATCAAGGGTATGGTTAAGAATCACAAACTTGCAAAAGCAATCAGTGACAGCTCATGGTCGTCATTTACCACCATGCTTGCCTATAAAGCAGACTGGTACGGCAAAACGCTTGTCAAAATAGACCGATGGTTTCCATCGTCTAAGACTTGCTCAAACTGCAACCATCTACTGACTAAAGCTGAATTACCGCTGTCGGTTAGAATGTGGAATTGTCCAAGTTGCTTGCAGCAAAATGATCGCGATATCAATGCCAGTATCAATATCTTAAATCAAGGGTTGTTACTGGCTAAACAATCAAAAACTGTCGGTGCGACAGGGTTAGCTTAGTCAATTCGCTTAACCGCTGATACAGAACACCGTGTCAAGTAAGAGCGTTACCTAAGAAACCTCTACTTCAAAGGTAGTGGGTAGTTCATGACTGTGTTAAGTTACATTAAAATGTCGCATTATCCTTATCATCTCTATAATATATCTATATTATAATTACAAGTTGTCTTCACTCAGTTGAGTCATATGAACAACCGCTCCCCAAAAAACCTGCCCATGCTTATTTGGCAATCTATCATGCAGACCATGATTTTGGCTGTATTGGCAGGTTTTTTATTGTCGTTTATTTATGGTTTGGTGGAGCATTATAAGGAAGAACGTCGGCATACCCAGCAGTTGGCCAACTTGCTAACAATTAGTGCAGCGAGCGTAGATGGCGACGAGGTAGTCGCTGAACAAGTGCGCTTTTTGTTAAAAAATGAGCAAAACATCGAAAGTATTTTGTTTTATACCACCTCGCAGCCTATTGCTGATAGCAATCTGTCAAAAGACGATTGGAAAAATGCTTTATTTGCCAATGCGGTCAGCTTTAATTATCCGGTCGTCGGCGACTATGTTGATGGTACTAGCACACTTTCTATCGGTAGTGATACGCTAAACGGCGAGCAGGAAGGCTTTACGACTTTAACCGCCATCAATGCTAACTCAAACTCAGAGAGCGACCCTGTAAACGACTCAGTAAGCGAAATGTCGTCTGATACCGCCTTGGTTGGCTATATCAATATTACTTTAAATGTGGCAGCGCTGCGGACAGATTGGGTTCAAAGCAATTTATGGCTGTGGTTAATGACAACGTCATTGGCGATTATCTGGGCGTTGTTTATTCTGCGCAAACTAAACTGGCCATCAAAAGATATCGCCGCGCTAACCGAAGTTTGCGATATTGTGCTAAAAAACCCTGAGCTTGAGCAGCTACCGGCGATTCCGCAGCGCTTTAAATTTGAAGAATTGGTACAGATTAAGCAGGCTTTTATCACTTTGTTTAATCGCCTGCAAGCGTCGAAACAAGATTATGCAGCGCTGGCCGTGTTTGAGCAGCAGTTGCATCAAAAAGATTTATCGCTTGATGTGCAGTTGCATAATTTTCAAAGCATGATAACCCATGAGCTAAAAACTTCCCTAAATGCCATCGTTGGCGGCTTACAGCTATTAGAAGGTGAACAGCTAAATGCTGAGCAAAAAGACGCGGTTGAGATTATTCACAATGGCAGTGATAAATTGGTATTGGCGCTCAATCAAATTATACAACTGAATCAAATCCAAAAAGGGCAAATCAGCCTACAAATCAGTGAGTTTAATCCGCTGCAATTAATTTCAGACCTATTGGCCGAATATGAACCTGTTGCCAAGCAGAAAGGTTTGGATTTGAGCAGTCATATTCATCATATTGATTATAGCCTCGAAGGCGACGCCGAAAAAATTCAGCAGATACTGTCGATCCTACTGAGTAACGCCATTAAGTTTACCCCAACAGGGCAAGTAAGCATTACCTCGCAGCTGACCCATTTCGACCACAGCAATCGCTGGCAGATACGGATAAAAGATAGCGGTATCGGTATTGACAGCAGTTTTATAGAAGATATTTTTAATCCGTTCTTTCAGGTAGATTCATCGCAAACCCGCCAATATGAGGGCACAGGTATAGGCTTGCCGGTCGTTAAGCAAATGGCGCAGCTGATAGGTGCTAGTGTCGAGGTAAATAGTACGCTAGGGGTCGGGACAGAGTTTATAGTTACCTTGCAGCTGTCCAATCAGCGTCAATCGCGGCAGCAATACCTGCTGTCTGGACTCGACGTAATGTATTACTACTATCAAGATAGCGGCGCTTTGCTAGAGGAGTTACAGCGACTAGGGGCGCGTGTTACCTGCTATCAACATGAACAGCTGGTTATTGATGAAATAGCTGATAAAAATTTCGATATGGTGATGTTTGCTGAAGACGTATTACCAAGTAGCGCTGAAGCCTTAGCAAGGCGTATTCGTGCCTCTGAGACCAATCATCGTGCTTTGTTGGTGTATTGGTATTCGCAGCAGCAGGCGCTACATTTGGATAGTTTTGAGCACGGATTAAAAGCCGCTGGAGTTGATTACTGTCAGGTAGCGAACTATGAAGACAAAGCGCTGAGTAATTTGCTAAAAAGCTGGCTTGCTTGCTCTTAAATATGACGGTATTCATGAAGCTAAAGTTAAAAAAAGACCAATAAAAAAGACACCCATCAAAGGCGTCTTTTTTATATTAAGCTCGCTAAACACTGTTATCTAATATCAAATGGCTTTTAGAACGAATTGTTAAGCTAAAGATTTAAGACAAGTGCTTAAAACAAGTTTTGTGCCCAGCGCGTGAAACGTTGCCAAATACGGCTCATAAATCCTGATTGTTCGATATTGCTCGTAGCAACGACAGGAACTGAGGCAACTGCTTTACCATCAATTACCGCCATCATTTTGCCAATTTCTTGACCTTTTTTGATAGGGGCTTCTAAGCTTTCAGGAATATCGACCACGGTGGTGATTTTATTCTTTTGGGTTTTGCTGGTCAAAATCTGCAAACTGTCACCAGTCGCCAGATCTACTTCTTTTGCTTCGCCAAACCATACTGGTACTTTGCTGACAAACTGACCAGCGGGCGCTTTAGTGACGGTGGTAAAGTGGCCAAAGCCCCAGTTTAGCAACTCACGTGACTGATCGGCGCGCGCTTGCTGACTTTTTGTGCCCATAATGACAGAGATAAGGCGCATATCGTCACGCTTACTTGACGCTGCTAAGCAATAGCCTGCGGCGTTAGTATGACCTGTTTTTAAGCCATCAACCGTCGGGTCGGTCGCAAGTAGGGCGTTACGGTTACCCTGCGTGATACCGTTATAGGTAAACTCTTTTTCCGAATAAAGACCATAATAGTCGCCACTGTTTTTGATAATAGCACGCGAAAGTTTTGCTAGGTCTAAAGCTGATGCTTCATGACCTTCATCGGGCATACCTGTGGCATTGACAAAATGGGTATTCTTCATGCCGATTTTTTCGGCTTCTTCATTCATCAAAATCGCAAACGAAGCTTCGCTACCAGCGATGTGTTCGGCCATCGCTTTTGAAGCATCGTTACCTGATTGAATGATGATGCCGCGTAGCATATCAATCACGCTGGCAGATTTATTGACCGGTACATACATACACGACTCACTGCTACTACCGCGGCACCAAGCATTGGCGCTCATCAATACTTGCTCGTCTTCTTTAAGATCACCTGATGCTAAGCGCTGTTCAATCATGTAGCTGGTCATCATCTTTGTCAAAGACGCTGGTGGCAGTGGTTGATTGGCGTTTTTCTGCGCCAGTATCTCACCCGTGTTATAGTCCATTAATACATAGGCGGTATTGTCCATTTCAGGAGGCTGAATGGCTGCGCCCGCCATCATTGCACTCATAGAAACACTAACGCCCACTACCAGCTGTACCAGCTGTTTTTTCACATGCTTTACTGTCATAGATTGTTACACCGCATCATAAAACCAAATGTATCTATCGCTGCTATCACAGGCTAAATCTCAAGTTAATCTAACATAAGCGCTTTAAATTTAAGCGTCAGAACAGATTTTTGCTGAAAGCCTTGACGACTGAGCGATGGACATAAAATTAACGCCTTATCTTAGCAAAATGCCGCTCGATGGGGAAATGATAAATAAAATAAAATTACTCACGATTAGAAATTGGATTTATAGCGACTTTTTTAATATCCATAAAAAAACTTGCTGCAACGTCTGCTAGGAGCGGACGATACAGCAAGCTGATTTATCTATATAAATTCAATATTTAATAAACCCAGTATGAGCTTAATTTAAACGCTTATTTTAAATGTATAAGACCACTTGTTAAAAGCTAATTATCAAAGGTTTTTGCCTAGCATCTATCACGTCATAATAACCAGATTTTATTGTCGTTAATAGTAAAGGTGTTTATTTACGTTGACCAGATGCTAGGTTTTAGCGGATTTACTTTTCTATCAATCTAACGAAAGAGGACTCCACCCGACGCTAGGGTGGAGGTGAATTTCGTATAGCCTAACTCTGCTGATTTTGAATGTATTGCTTAATAATCTCCAACGGCGCTCCGCCACATGAGCCGGCAAAGTAAGAGCGTGACCACAAAACAGGCTTATTGTAAGCTACTCTTAGGTCAATGAAGTTGGCTCTCATTCGCCGGCTTGTGACCGACTTTAGATTATTAACCATCTTACTTAGTTGTACCGTTGGTGGGTATTGAATTAGCATGTGAACATGATCGCCTTCACCGTTACATTCCTTGAGTTCCGCACCAAAATCCTTGCATATCTCAGCAACAACTTCTTTAAAGTATTGACGATGATTGTCAGCTAAAACCTTTTTGCGGTACTTGGTGATGAATACCAAATGCACATGCAGATTATAAGCAGAATGACGGTTTTTATATATCTCACTCATTATAATAAGTACCCTTTATTGTTTATGTCATATAGTATAACATGGTATAAATAACAAACACACTGACCAATAAAGCATCCATTATGAAAATTAATAAAGCGTACAAATTTAGGCTTGAGCCTAACGCAGAACAAGAGGTTATCTTAAATAACCTTGTTGGTTCTGCACGTTTTGTTTGGAATCAAGTGCTTGCGGTATCGTTTGAGATGTTTGCTAAAAATGAGTTTATTAATGCAACCAATTTGGTTAATAAAATCATGGATATTAAAGCAAATCCTGAGTTTGCGTTCTTAAAAACAAGCTCTAACGCGGTGTCTTTACAACAAAAAATTCGTGATCTTGCGGCGGCTTGGTCACGCTTTTTTGACTCTAAAGTTCATGCACGATTGAAAGAGAATAAGAAAAAACCTAAAAAGCCTAAGTTCTTCAAGCTTGCTGATGGCACAGAAATCCAATTACGCCCGCTTATGCCGCGCTTCAAGCGCAAATCAGATGGGTGTGATTCAATACGCTTGGTACAGTTTGATAAATATTGCCGTGTTGAAGGCAATCGTGTCAAACTACCGAATGGTGTAGGTTTTGTAAAGTTTAGAAAATCTCAAGACATTCTTGGGATAATTAAAAACGTCACCATCAGCAAGAAATCCGGTCATTGGTACGTGTCGTTTGGCACTGAGCGAGAGTTGGCCCAAAACCCAATTCATCCCTCTAAAACCGCCATTGGTATTGATTTAGGGATTACTAAATTTATCACCACCTCAAATGCTGATGTTATTCAGCCTAAAAACAGCTTTAAAACCAATCAAGCCAAGTTGGCAAAGCTACAGCGCCAATTAAGTCGTAAGGTCTTATTCAGTCAAAACTGGAAAAAGCACAATCGCAAGATCCAAAAGCTTCACCATCACA
>NZ_DJUD01000063.1:0-8565 GCF_002439405.1 Psychrobacter sp. UBA6291
GTGAAGTTTGTCTTGGTAAACTCACTTTAGCAACTTCGGACTTCTTTTTTTATCTTTTTTTTTGAGCCCTTATCCCGAACTGGGGTTAAAAAGGCACCTAAATAAAGAGGTGCCTTTTTTTAGAGCTAGTGTTATAAACTGTTGTTACTTACATGGTTAACACTAGAACCAAAATTTCACACCAGCTGTAACGCTACTAGAATCAACAGCTTCGTCTTCTTGACGTCGCAAATCTCTTGCGTTGCCTAAAGCGGTCTCATAGCTGATACCCACATAAGGCGCGAGCTGACGACTTAACATCTCGTAAGTAAGCCTAACGTCAGCCCCAAACTCATTAAAGCCTTTAGTAATATGGTTATCTGTATCATCTTTGCTAAATGCCGTCAGCTCTACTTCTGGAATCACTACCCAATGTTGATCTAAGCGCCACTCATACTCCGCACCTAGATCTAGACGAACTTGCCCATCAGTATATAAATAAGCTCTAGCATCGGTTTCGATGAAGTAAGGTGCAGTGCCTGCAATACCAGCCATCACGGCAGATTTATCATTTTCGGTATCATAAGCAACACCGGCTTCCCCATTCCAAAAAATACTAAGTGGCTTCCAGTAAGATAGTGAGGTTAAGCTATCAATTTCTTTATCATCTTTAGTTTGGATACTACCTTCGCTACGTAGCGTTACGCGGTTGCTGTCTGTACCGTACCACGTATCAAACTCATAATTGATTTGATCATCGTCAAATTGATAGCCCAGATCGTCTACTGATACGCCCCATAACGGTAAGCTACCCATCATCACAGGCTTACCAAAGCGACCATAGGGAACACCGTTTGAATAGTCAGGACTGCGAGCATCAGCTGGAGCTTTACCACCTTGCATACCTGACATATCCATACTGCCATGGTCCATGCCTGACATATCCATGCCACTGTGATCCATATCCGACATGTCCATACCAGACATATCCATTTTGCTATGATCCATATCTGACATGCCCATACCAGACATATCCATGCTGCTGTGATCCATATCTGACATATCCATACCAGACATGTCCATACTGCCATGATCCATGTTCGACATCTCAGCAGCGTTTGCTAAAGGTGACATTAGTAGCATCAAAGATGACATGCCAATAAACGGTAGACCTACTTTATATATTTTCATAATAAGGCTCATATTCGAAGGTTTATTAAACAACGGCAACTTCTCTAAACATCCCTGCTTCCATGTGATAGAGCAAGTGGCAATGCCATGCCCATCTGCCAGCTTCTCCGGTGACATCAAAGCTTATCTTTTGTGCAGGCTGTACCATTATCGTATGCTTACGTACTTGAAACTCACCTGAAGGCATCCGCAGATCGCTCCACATACCATGCAAATGCATGGGATGATTCATCATGGTGTCATTGACTAAGGTAATACGTACGCGCTCGTTGGGCTTAATATTGACCGGTGCGGCATCTTTGAACATAACCCCGTCTAGAGCCCAAATATAGCGCTCCATGTTTCCCGTCAGATGTATTTCAATCTCTCTGGTGGGTTTGCGCTGCTCTGCCATTATCTCATCGCCGACAGAGCGCAACTGACTATAATTCAAAACCTTTCTATCAATGTTACGTAGATTAATACCAGGGTCATCAAGGTTCATACGCGGACTGTCCACACGCATATCAGACTTAAAGTCATATTCTGTTTTGGCATGTTTAGCGTTATAGCCATTCGATCCCATGGCGCCCATCATGTCGGCCATCGTCAGCCATTCGATTTTGTCCATAGCAGGTATCGCAGGACGAGCACCTTTTTTGGTAGCAAGCGTTGTCGCAACATAGCCTGACCGATCTATGTTTTGAGCAAATATGGTATGCGCGTCTTTAGTGGGCGTCACGATGACATCATAAGTCTCGGCCACCCCAATACGGAAATCATCGATATCGACGGGACTGACATCAATCCCATCCGTCGCGACGACTTTCATTTTTAGGCCGGGGATGCGTACATCAAATATCGTCTGCGCTGAACCATTAATAAAACGTAGTTTGACAGGCTGTCCAGCCTTGACAAGTTGCGTCCAGTTAGCCGCTGTGGTTTTACCATTCATCAGATAGGTAAAGGTTTTTTCACCAGACAGATCAGTAAAGTCTGTCGGCATCATGCGCATCTGATTCCACATTTTGCGCTTATCAAAAGCAGCTTTTAGATCTGTTGCGGCAATATCGGACAGTAGCTTTTTAAAATCTGGTAAATGATAATTATCAAAGTCTGCGCGTTGCTTTAATAGTTTAACCAAGTTGTGCGGGTCACGGTGCGTCCAATCACTGAGCAAAATGACATGGTCTTCCTCGATAGGATGACGTTCGCGCCCTTTCGGCTCAATGACGATGGCCCCGCGCATACCGGTTTGTTCTTGGAATCCAGTGTGCGAGTGATACCAATAAGTGCCAGATTGTTTCAGCGTAAATTTATACGTAAAGGTGCTATTTGCTGGTATACCATCAAAACTAATGCCGGGCACGCCATCCATCTCAAACGGTACTAGTAGACCATGCCAATGAATAGAGGTCGACTCATTCATTTGGTTATGGACGCGTATCACTACCGTATCGCCCTCGCGCATTTTTAGCGTTGGCGCTGGTAATGAGTCATTAATGAGCGTCGCCGTGCTTGACTTGCCATCAACAATGATGGGTTTTTTGCTGACATAAAGATCAAACTCTTTGCCTGTCAGTATGGGTACTTTATGATCGGGTTTATCACTGTTAATAGTAGCGCCCTGACTGCCTGAGCGACTCGATTGTCCCAATGCGCTACTAGCAATAGTCGGCATCAAGGAGGCACCAAGGACAGCAGAGGATCCGGTTAAAAAACGTCGGCGGTTCAGTATGTTCTTTTTATTCATAATGATAACCTGATTTAATTTGAGAGATGGTGGTTAAGCTTATAGTTATAACATTTTCGATATTTAACAGAATCTATTCACATCTAAGCCAACACTACAGCTGCTGCTGAGGAGACTCAATAGCAGCATAGACTTCTGTGGTGCCGTCTTTATTAAGCTGCATTACCTTATAAGGCATGAATTTACCTTCATACTCCATACCGGGGCTACCAACCGGCATACTCGGTACGGCAAGTCCAATAGCTTGTGCAGGAGGATTTGCTAAGAATTCAGCCATGTGTTTAGCAGGGACATGCCCTTCAAAGACAAAACCGTCGGTGGTAACGGTGGTATGGCAAGAGCGCATTTGCTGTGGTACGCCATAACGCTCCTTAAATAAGGATAGATCTTCCACATCGTGCGTGGTTGCACTTAATCCATTGTTTTTTGCATAGCCTACCCATTCTTTACAGCAGCCGCAGTTGGCATCTTTATAAACCGTGGCTGAGACGTTTTTGAGTAATGATGACGAGCTGTTAACGGGAGCATTTGTAGGAGCAGAACTTTCATTTTGTACTTGTGCATTCTGGGTAGCAGACTGTTCAACCTTTACTGGTTGAGAATCAGAGCCACTGGTATTAGATTGGCTGCAAGCGGCTAGCGTTAACGAGAGTGACGATGTCACCACCAATAAAAGGACACGACTGGATAACCAGCTATGTCCATTAGAAAGCACATGTGTGTAATGTCTCATTAAATTACTCCTAAACGTCTATTGTTATGCTCGATATTCTAAAAACTTACACCCTATATTTGAATTCTTATGTACTTAACTAAAAACATTAAATGCAGCACTGTTCAGTACTGCATTATTAATAGCGACAACCGTGAGTTAGGAGGCTTTCATATCTAGAAAGTATTAATGCTGCATTCCAGATCCATCATCCGACATATTCATACCCATATCACCACCATCTGACATATTCATATCACCGTCAAATGACATGTCCATCATATCGCCATCTATCCTAGTGGTTAGCATCGTGTATTGGCTTTCATCTAATTCAGGTAACGATCTAATGAAGGCTACCATTGCCCACATTGACAACGCCACTAGTAACAACCGCAAACACGCTAACGATTGCCACAAATACGGTAAAGAGCGCACCCAATAAAAATTTCATATGTTTTCCTAAAAATTTATTTCCGTTAAGTGTTGACTGCTATTTAACAGAGCTAAAATTTTTAAGATTTACTGTCGTTAGTAACGCAGTGTTTTTGGTACATTTGCTTCATTTTACCCATGTTAGCCATCATCGCTTTCATGGCAGGATCGCTCATGTCCATCTTGCTATGATCCATTTTTCCCATCATATCCATATGCTTTTGCATTTTTTCACAGTTCATTTGATCTTTTTCAGCATGCATTTTAGGGTCATGCGCCATAGCTGAGGTCGATACGACAAGAGCGATGGCCGTCATTGCGATTGATTTAGACAGTAATTTAAATTGTGACATGATTAATTCCTATTGTTTGGATTAAAGGCTATTGAGTTCAATAGCTGTTAAACCAGCCTAAATGATACATCATTCATTCTGACTGGCAGATGACGTTAAGATTACAATGCTGTCATTCTCACTGCTTTAGATTCTAATGCGCGATATATTCATTTAATATGGCTTCAGCATTTCTATCACGATCGCTACCATATTTTTTTACAAAATACTTTTCAGACTGCAAGTGTTGATCTTGATGCTGTACCTGACAAGCCACTCTGGCGTCGACATAACTTTTCTTTTGCTCTTTGGACATTTGTGCATCATTATGATCTGCGTTTCTTGCAAAACTAGTGAGCGCATCACAATTACCGAGAACAGAAGCATCTAAGTTTGTGGTATGCGCATTGGCCGCTGACATGCCCACTAACATCGATACTGAAAGCAAAGCTGCTTTTTTTAATGAACTATAATTTTTCATATAAGACCCTTTAAAGATAAATAACAAACTGTTTAAGTAGGATAATTGCTTTACTCGTAGAGGCAGTCTGTATCAGAGACAAGCCAATATGCGGCGTTGATTTAGAATACTAAATGGTGGCTGACAGCTAGATGACACGGATATTACATGTTCGTTAGGAACAGCATAATATTGTCATCTTCTTGTCATTAAAACCAAATACCAGCATCTGTCTCTATCCAAAGAACACTGTTATAACAAGGGTTCCTGATAAATATATGGCTGATAAGCTAACAATGTTAGTGATACGCTGTTGACAACTATAATGATATAAAGGTAAGCAACGATGAAAGTACTGTTAGTAGAAGATGAGAAAAACCTTGGAGAATATATTAAGAAAGGCTTAACTGAGGCCGGTTTCATCGTGGATCATCACATGACAGGTTTAGATGGCTATCATGCGTTAATGACTGAAGATTTTAGTGTGGTTTTGATGGATGTCATGCTACCTGACGTCAGTGGCTTTGAGTTGGTACAGCGCTACCGAGCTGCTGGAAAGCATACGCCAGTTTTATTTTTAACGGCTAAAGATGATTTAAGCGATCGGATCAAAGGTATTGAAATTGGTGGCGATGATTATCTGACCAAGCCTTTTGCTTTTGCTGAACTGATTGTTAGAATAAAAAGCCTATTGCGCCGTGCCAATCAATCTGATTATAAAAGCTCGGTCATACACATAGCTGATCTGAAAATGGATATTGCCAAACGCACCGTTCATAGAGGCAACACTAATATAAAATTGACTGCTAAAGAGTTTGCTTTATTACAACTTTTCTTAGAACGTCAAGGTGAGGTACTGCCGCGCACTGTGATCGCCTCGCAAGTATGGGATATAAACTTTGAGAGTGATACGAATGTCATTGACGTGGCTATAAGGCGCTTGCGGATAAAAATTGATGATGGATTTGATATAAAGCTGATTCATACGGTACGCGGAATGGGCTACAAGTTAGAGCCACTGGCTGTCGACGTGGATAGTGGCATGGGCGACGATAGTATTAATAAAGACAGTCTGACATCAAATGAGAGATAAATCTAAGAATCGGCGTTGGTCACTGTTATGGCGTACTGTTTTTTTACTGACAATATTTGTTGTTATCTCTCAAGTTGTTATTTATATATGGGTTCAGCGCTCTGTTAACGAGCACTTTGAGCAAATGGACTCAGAGATTATTACCCATGCAGCTTTTAACCTGCGTAAACGTATGGTTAGTTTGGAAGATCACATAGAACCATTCACAGTATCAAAGTCGCAAGCGCTAATTGATGCCAATCATCTACATTCTTCTTGGTTAGACTATGATTTAAAAACGTTAATATCAGACAAAAACGGCAATTTATTGTCCAGCGATCCCAGTAATTTCATCAATGATCTACCGGCAGATTTTAGCTTGTTACAACTATTGCAGGACTATCGCGATCAGCAGTTTATGATCAAGATAAATAATAGGCATTACCGAGCCATTATCATTACACATCAAGAGGTTTTGGCATTTATTGCTCTACCTATCGATGTGCATCATCAATATCTTATCCAGTTTAATCGCCAGCTGAGCTTGATACTTATCGCCATTACCTTATTATTGGTTTCAGTAGCAGCACTAAGTGTACACTGGGGTTTTGCTCCCCTAGCTACTATCGTACAAAAGATGAAAGGCATTAATCTTCAAAGGTTAGATGAAAGAATTGTGGTTGGCGATATGCCGTTAGAATTACGTCCACTAACGGAGTCTTATAATTCTATGATGGTCAAGCTTGAAAGTAACTTTGAATCATTATCACGGTTTTCAGACAATATCGCCCATGAGCTACGTACGCCAATAGCGACGCTGAGTACGCAAACGCAAGTCATGTTAACTAAGCCAAGAGAAAGCGACGAATACATTGAGCAATTGCATCATCAGCATGATACGTTAAAGCAGTTATCCGCCATGATTAACGATATGTTATTACTGGCAAAAACTCAAAAAGAGCTGAGTGATTCGCAAATCAGTCATGTCGATATAGAGAGCTTGATCACAAAGCTTATAGATTATTATGAGATGATTGCTGAGGATCGTGAGATAATCTTTGAAAAATCGGGTGATTTTAAAACAGTACTAGGTGATAAAGGCTTATTGCAACGGCTGTTTGCCAACCTGATGTCAAATGCGATTTATTATGCGGCTAGTAATAGCACTATTATGATATCCGCTACTGTCCTCACTTCAAGCACCTCGCTTAATGCGCCAAAAGACGATATTCAATCCCCAGAGCAGCTCTGGTTAAGAATAACTATGACCAACCGTCTAGACAAACCATTAAATCAGATTGAAGCCGATAAACTGTTTGAGCGATTCTATCGTCATGATAAAACGAATACGATGCATTCAGGAACAGGCTTAGGCTTATCTATTGTGCAAGCTATCGCCAATGCTCATAATGGCAAAGTTAGTATTACTATCAAAGATGAGTGTCTTTTTGAGGTTGCTGTAAAGTTGTTGATTGCCAGGTAGTAAATACCTTCATACTGTCTATGAACCGCTCAGATTAGATCGAAGGCGAGTTTACTTGGAAGGTCTCTCTATCCATAAGATGAGATTCTGACTTGCGATAGTTGTACTTTTCAATTGTTGGACAAAAAATTTCTTATATAAGCCTATTTCATACATTCTATTACCAATAATTATGATGCCTTTATGATGATTCATCCTCAGTATGATCCCGTAGCGCTTTCCTTGGGTCCATTGGAAGTGCACTGGTATGGGCTAATGTATTTGCTAGCCTTTGCTGCCGCTTACGGTTTGGCTTGGTATCGCAGTACCAAACGCGACAATTGGACCACCGACATGGTCTCTGACTTAGTCTTTTATGGCGCGCTTGGTGTCATCTTAGGCGGTCGTATTGGCTATGTGCTGTTTTATCAGTTCGGTGAATTACTCCAAAACCCTGCCTATATATTAAAAGTCTGGGAAGGCGGTATGTCTTTCCACGGCGGCTTTATCGGCGTCATGCTAGGTATGTGGTTCTTTGCCCGTAAATATAAAAAGACTACCTTTCAAGTATTCGATTTTATCGTTCCTTGTGTACCAACCGGCTTACTGTTTGGGCGTATCGGCAACTATATCAATGGCGAATTATGGGGTCGCGTCTCAGACGGTGGCTATAACTGGCTGACCTACTTTCCGCAAGCCGCGGCGTTTGATATGGAGCAATTACAGAGCAATCCACAATTGCAAGAATTGATGATTGAAGTCAATGGTCAATATATATTGCCTCGTCATCCATCACAGCTATATGAAGCCTTTGCCGAAGGTCTGCTGCTATTTATATTCTTATGGTGGTATTCATCAAAACCACGTCCACGTATGGCCGCCTCCGCTGTATTCTTACTAGGCTATGGCATCAGCCGCTTTATCATTGAATTCTTCCGCCAGCCAGATGCTGACCAAGGATTCATATTATTAGGTTGGATGACCAAAGGGCAAATCTTAAGCGCGCCGATGATTATCGCCGGCTTAATCATGCTGATTTATGCTTACAAACGCGGTATTTATGATTGGGGTAAGCAGTCTGCATATTAGAAATAAGTGTCGAGGTGCATGAACAAATAAATATAAATGCAGTTCTAACAAGATACATTCCATTTGCAGAATTAATACCTAACCCCAGTTCGGGATAAGCGCTC